>NZ_JAOCGL010000073.1:0-21049 GCF_029842485.1 Stenotrophomonas sp. GD03777 | reverse complement strand
CGCTGGGGCGCGGCTCGGGCAGCGGCTGGTCGACCATCGGCTTCAGCTCGGCATCCAGCGCCACACGCTCATCGAACACGAAGCAGCGGCCTTCGTAGCCTTCGCCGCCCACCTCCTCGAAGTAGCCGAGGATGCCGCCATCGAGCTGCAGCACATTGTCCATGCCGTCATTGACCATCCACAGCGCGGCCTTCTCGCAGCGGATGCCGCCGGTGCAGAAACTGACCACGGTGCTGTCCCGCAGCGCATCGCGATGCGGCGCCAGCGCCTCGGGCAGGTCGGTGAACTTGCGGATGGGCAACACCAGCGCATCCTTGAAGGTGCCGTACTCCACTTCCTGCAGATTTCGGGTATCGAGCATCACCACCGGCTTGCCGGCGTCATCATGCCCCTGCCGCAACCAACGCTGCACGGTGGCCGGATCAACCGCTGGTGCGCGCGGATAGTCCAGCGGCTGGCCGTCATCGCGGCGGAAGCTGATGATCTCGTCCTTCACCTTGGCCTTCAGCCGCGCGAACGGCTGATGCTTGCTCAGGCTGGTCTTGACCCGCATGTCGGCGAAACGCGCATCGGCATGCAGCGCTGCATAGAAGCCCTCAACCGCCTCCGGCGCCCCCGCCAGAAACAGGTTCAGTCCCTCGCCCGCCACCAGGATCGTGCCGCGCAGCTGCGCCGTCTCGGCAAGGGTCAGCAGCTGGTCGCACAGGGCCTGGGGGGCGTCGATGACGGCGAAATGATAGGCAGCGGTATTGGCGATCATCCCGCCATTTTAGCGCCTCCCGCCCGCACAGACAGATTCAGGGGTCAGGGCCCTCTGCGCGGCAGAGGGATCCGACCCCGGCAGGTACCCAGAACTTGTCAGAGGCGGGGAAGTGTGGGCAGGCGGGACCGTTGGCGCCATGGGCCCGAGGCATGCCTCGGGCGGGTTGGGCAGGACGCCCAACCCCGGTCTTGCCGTGTGCGCAGGACAGCGCACACGAGCAAGGCGCCATCGAGCCCCCAGGGGTGAGGCGCTTTGCTTGCGAAGCACTGCTTCGCAGGCGCCCGAACGCACAGCCGCCAGCGGCTGGGCCGGACCGCGAAGCGGGGTCTACGGCGTGTCCCGCCTGCCCACACCGCCGCGCCATCCCACGGAAACCAGCTTTTGACGTTGCCGTTGCCTCTGCGGGTGCCGGGTGCAACCCGGCCGCGCCCCCTTACCCCCGCAACAGCACGAACGGCAGCAACACCAGTGCCGCCGCACCGGCCATCGCCAGCAGCACCAGCACCACATAGGCCGGCCGGCGCCGGAACAGGCTGCCGAATGTCTCCGCCGTCCCCTCGCGCAATGCCTGCTCACGCTCAGCGCGGATGCGAGGGCCGCGCTCGGCCTGGTACTCGGCCATCAACGCCTTCGCACGCGGATGATCATCGTCGTCGCGCAGCCACAGGCCACCATTGGAAATGCCCCACGGACTGGGTTCAGTGCGATACCAGGCGATGCCGTGCTGGTCGAGCAGCGTGCAGACATCGGCATATTCGTCGTCGCCGACATTACGCAGATTGAGCAGGAGTTTTGCCATGGCCCCATGATACCCGGCGCCGATGCGCTACCCTTGCCGCCCTCGCCCCGCGCCCTTCTGGAGACGCCCGATGCGCCGCCTGCTACTTCCCCTGCTGCTGTCCCTCGCCGCCGCTGGCTGCTCGACCGAACCATCCGGCCCGCCGCCCGGCGGCACGCTGACCACCTTCGAGCGGATCGATACCGTGCCCGGCACCGGCGCCGAAGCCATCGCCGGCAGCAAGGTCACGGTGCACTACACCGGCTGGATCTACGACAACCGTACCGAGACCAAGCACGGCAAGACCTTTGACAGCTCCTTCAAGCACGGCGAGCCGTTCACCTTCGCGCTCGGCGCCGGCCAGGTCATCCGCGGTTGGGACGAGGGCGTGGCCGGCATGAAGGTCGGCGGCAAGCGCACGCTGATGATTCCGCCGGACTACGGTTACGGGGACCGCAAGGTCGGCCCGATTCCGGCGGGCTCGTCGCTGGTGTTCGACGTCGAGCTGCTCGATGTCAAACCGTAATGCCGCCATGCCCCATCGGGTCGTCGTCATTGGCGGCGGCCCGGCCGGCCTGTTCGCCGCCGAACACCTGCGTGCCGCTGGGCTGGAGGTCGACCTGTACGAGGCCAAGGGGTCGCCTGGCCGCAAGTTCCTGATCGCCGGCAAGGGCGGCCTCAACCTCACCCATTCCGATCCGCGGCCGTTGTTCGACAGCCGCTACCGCGAGCAGGCCGCTGTGGTCGGCAGCTGGCTGGACGGCTTCGACGCACAGGCACTGCGTGACTGGGCCAACGGCCTGGGCGTGGAAACCTATGTGGGCAGCTCCGGCCGCGTGTTCCCGGTCGACCGCAAGGCGGCGCCGCTGCTGCGCGGCTGGGTGCGCCGGTTGAAGGAACAGGGCGTGCGCCTGCACGCCAACCACCGTTGGATCGGCTGGAGCGACGACGGCGCCCTGCGCTTTGCCACCGATGCGGGCGAAGTCGATGTCCGCGCCAATGCCACCGTGCTGGCGATGGGCGGGGGCAGCTGGCCGCAGCTGGGCAGTGATGGCGCCTGGGTCGTGCCACTGCAGGCGCGTGGCGTGGACATCGCGCCGCTGCAGTCAGCCAACTGTGGCTTCGACGTGGACTGGACGCCGTTCTTTGCCCAGCGCAATGCCGGCGCACCATTGAAGCCGGTGATCGCGCACTGGATCGACCTGGCTGGACAACCTCGGTCGCTGCAGGGCGAGTGCGTGGCCAGCGAATATGGCATTGAAGGCAGTCTGGTCTACGCGTTGGCCGCCGACCTGCGCGAGACCATCAACCGCGATGGCCACGCAATGCTGTGGCTGGACCTGGTGCCCGGTCGCGACGAGGCGCGCCTGCTGGCCGACCTGTCACGTCCCCGCAAGGGCCGAAGCTTCGGCGAGCACCTGCGCCGCCAGGCGGGTCTGGATGCGGTGAAGGCCGCACTCGTGTTCGAGATTCTTGGCAGGGAGGCCGGCAACGACCTGCCGGCTGTGGCTGCCACGCTCAAGCGCCTGCCGCTGCGCCTGCTGCGCCCAAGGCCGATGGCCGAGGTGATCAGCACCGCCGGTGGCGTGCGCCTGGATGCGCTGGATGACGGCCTGATGCTGCGGGCCGTTCCCGGCGTGTTCTGCGCCGGTGAAATGCTGGACTGGGAAGCCCCCACCGGCGGCTACCTGCTGACCGCGTGCTACGCCAGTGGCCGGCGTGCCGCCGAGGGCGTGATCGGTTGGTTGGCGGAGCGGTGACGCCTGCGGGGTAGCGTCGAGCCCATGCTCGACGCCACATCACCACGGCCTGCGCATGCTCACCGAGGCCAACGCCACACCGCTGGGATGCGCATAGGCTTCCTCACGCACGCTGACAAAGCCCTGCCGTTGATAGAACGGCACGGCATTGAGCGACGCCGACAGCACCACCTCGCGCTCACGATCGGCCATTGCCAACAGGCGCTGCATCAGCGCCTGGCCGATCCCCTCGCCGCCACGATCGGGATTGACAAACAACGCATCGACTTCATTGGCATCGACATCAAAGACGCCGAAGCCTAGCAGGCCACCCTGCCCGTCCTCGGCCACCACGCATCCGCCCTGCGACAACAGCCGCGCGTACTGCGACGGTGGCGGCGAGGCCGACCACGGTGCAATGACCTCGGGAGGGTAATGGCTGCTGCAGGTTTCGCGCACACAGCGCGTGCGCAGCGCCCACAGCGTGGCGACATCGTCGATGCTACCGGTCCTGAACTGCATGGCGCCTCCTTGTAGCGCCGAGCCCATGCTCGGCTGCCTTTCTGTAGAGTCAAGCCATGCTTGACTGCTTTTCAATCAGTCATCGCGAGGTCGGAACGAAGAACAGCCGAGCATGGGCTCGGCTCTACAACATCACGCTACCGCGACTTGCTGGCGCGCAGAGCCTGGATCTTCGGCGGCGGCTGGAACGAGTCGCTGCGCGCATCGGCCCAGAATGCATGGAACACCGCATGGTCGGGCACCGTGTGCAGCAGCTCGCCCGGTTCCAGGTAACGGTAAAGCGACGCCAGCGAACGGATTTCCACCGGCGACACGCGACGCAGGATGTGCTCCGGCCCCAGCTCGGCCGGATCGTTCAGGCCCGCCGCGCACAACAGTTCCTTCAAGGCATGCAGCGTGTGCTCGTGATAGCTGTACACACGGGTGGCCTTGTCCGGTGCATCCAGATGCTTCCAGCGCGCGGGGTCCTGGGTCGCGATGCCGGTCGGGCACTTGTCGGTGTGGCAGCTCAACGACTGGATGCAGCCCAGCGCGAACATGAAGCCTCGGCCGGCATTGCACCAGTCGGCACCCAGCGCGATGGTGCGCGCGATGTCGAACGCACTGGTGATCTTGCCAGCGGCACCGATGCGGATGCGCTCGCGCAGGTCCAGGCCTACCAGGGTGTTGTGCACCAGCAGCAGTGCTTCATGCATCGGCACGCCGACATGGTCGACGAATTCAGCCGGTGCCGCGCCGGTGCCTCCCTCGGCGCCATCGACCACGATGAAGTCCGGCAGCAGCCCGGTTTCCTGCATCGCCTTGGCGATGCCGAACCATTCCCAGGGGTGGCCGATGGCCAGCTTGAAACCGACCGGCTTGCCACCGGACAACTCGCGCAGCCGGGCCACGAACTGCAACAGTTCGACCGGCGTCGAGAATGCCGAGTGACGCGACGGCGATACGCAGTCCACCCCCATCGGAACACCACGGGTCACCGATATTTCGGCGGTCACCTTTGGTGCCGGCAGCACGCCGCCGTGGCCCGGCTTGGCACCCTGCGACAGCTTGATCTCGATCATCTTGACCTGGTCATCGGTAGCGTTGGCGACGAAGCGCTCTTCGCTGAAACCACCCTTCTCGTCACGGCAGCCGAAGTAGCCCGAGCCGATTTCCCAGACCAGATCGCCGCCCATCTCGCGGTGGTAGGGCGAAATCGAACCTTCGCCGGTGTCGTGGTAGAAGCCGCCGCGCCGCGCACCTTCGTTCAATGCGCGGATCGCGTTGGCCGAGAGCGAACCGAAGCTCATCGCCGAGATGTTGAACACGCTGGCCGAATAAGGCTTGGCGCAGTTCGGCCCAATCAGCACGCGGAAATCATGCTTGGCAATGGAGGTGGGAGCCAGCGAATGGTTGATCCACTCGTAATCCACCGCGTAGGTACTGCGCAGGGTACCGAAGGGCACCGTGTCCATTTCGTTCTTTGCGCGCTGGTAGATCAGCGCACGCTGCTGGCGCGAGAACGGCACGTCCTCCAGGTCGCTCTGCACGAAGTACTGGCGGATTTCCGGGCCGATTGATTCCAGGCCATAGCGGAAATGCGCCATCACCGGATAGTTGCGGCGCAGCGTGCTGCGCTTCTGCAGCAGATCCCAGGTCCCCAGCGCCACCATCGCGGCAGTCAGGCCGACGCCCCAGTACCAGGCCGGCCAGATCGTGGCCAACCACAGGCAGATGGGAAACATCAGGATGGCGAGCAGGTAGACGATATACCGGTGCATGGCGTTCCTTGGTTGCAACTGCCTGCGAGTCTACCGCGCCGGCCGTCACCGGCGTTTACAGGCGACCGTCAACCACATTGCGCGGCCAGGCCGATTTCACGTCGTAGACGATGCCGCCGGGTGCCAGCAGCGCCTGGATTGCGGCGTCATCCATGGCTTTGAATCGGGCATGGGCCACTGCCAGGACTACGGCGTCGTAACTCCCCGCCACCGGCTCGGCCAGCCAGTGCACGCCCGCGTCGGCCAATGCCGCCGGGCCGACCCACGGGTCGCTGACCTCCACCTGTGCGCCGGCATCACGCAGGCGCTGCGCCAGTTCCAGCGCGCGGCTGTTGCGCAGGTCCGGGCAATCCTCCTTGAAGGTCACGCCCAGCACCAGGATACGCGACTGCGCAGGTACGCGGCCACGTTCGGCCAGCATTGCCAGCACACGCGACGCCACATGCTCGCCGACGCGGTTGTTGACCTGCCGCGCGGTGTGGATCAGGTCCGGGTGGTAGCCCACGCTCTCGGACTTGTGCAGCAGGTAGTACGGGTCCACGCCGATGCAGTGGCCGCCGACCAGGCCCGGCCGGAATGGCAGGAAGTTCCACTTGCTGCCGGCGGCGTCGAGCACATCCTGGGTGTCGATGCCGAGCCGGTCGAAGATCAGCGCCAGCTCATTGACCAGCGCGATGTTGACGTCACGCTGGATGTTCTCCACCACCTTGGCCGCTTCGGCCACACGCATTGACGGCGCCGGGAAGGTGCCGGCGGCGATGATGCGCTGGTAGAGGCCATCAATCACCGCAGCCACTTCCGGTGTCGACCCCGAGGTGATCTTGCGGATATCGGCCAGGCGGCGCTGGCGGTCGCCGGGGCTGACCCGCTCCGGGCTGTAACCACAGTAGAAGTCTTCGTTGAAGCGCAGCCCGGAAAGCTGCTCCAGCAACGGCACGCAGACCTCTTCGGTGGTGCCGGGGTACACCGTGGATTCGTAGATCACCAGGTCACCCGCACGCAGGTGGCTGGCGATCAGCCGCGTTGCCGAACGCAGCGGCTCCAGATCGGGCTGCTCATAGGCGTCGATCGGGGTCGGCACGGTAACGATGTAGACATTGCAGGCATCGAGCAATGCCGGATCGCTGCCGTACTGCAACTGCTGTGCACTGGCCAGCTCATCGGCCTCCATTTCCAGCGTATGGTCCTGGCCGTCGCGGAGCTCGGCGATGCGATCAGCATCGATGTCGAAGCCCAGCGTGGGCCAGTGCCGGCCGAAGGCCACCGCCAGCGGCAGGCCCACGTAGCCCAGCCCGATCACCGCGAAGCGCGGCGCCGCTGCTGCCGCAAGCGGCGCGCTCAACGCCGCATCCCATGCAACGGCTGAAATCGCATGCGTACTGCCATGGGCATGGCCGACCTACTCATTCGCTTTGCCACTCCGGGAAGATCCATGCCAGAAAGGCTACAGCCTAACGGCCCGGGTGCCCGGCCGCCAAGGTGGGGTCAGGAGCCCAGTGCGACCGCGGCCGGCTCCAGTTCACCATCGGCGCCGGTCCAGGCCTGCAGCAGGCGCTCGAAGCCACCGCAGCCAAGCACGAAGCCCGGCCATGAGGCGTCGACGATCTGTACCAGCAGTTCTGCCTCAATGCGCCGGGTCCCCATCGACCAGCGCGGGAATGCCCGCTGCGCCACCGGCGCGCGGCACAGCACCTTCAGTTGTCCATGGCTGCGCGCATTGGCGATGCGCTGGTACACCGAATCGATGCCATCCTCCGGGCCTTCCAGGTACTGCAGGAAACGGCTGCCATCGAACATCAGCACACCCGTGACACCGGCTACTCGGTTGAATGCGGTGGCATCGGCCAGCAGGCGGTCAAGATCGGTTGTCTGCAGGTCGGCGCGGGCCTCGCTGGCATAGGCAATCGCGTGCAGCGACATCGGGTGGCTCCCCCCTGGGAACGATGCTTTGGACTATGACATGAATGGGAGCGACAGTTAAGCACACCGCCGCTCCACTGCAATCCGGTCGGGATTCCGCAGCTGGGCTACAATCGGCGCCGCGCTGCAGGCCCGGATGGCGAAACTGGTAGACGCATCGGACTTAAAATCCGCCGGGGGCAACCCCATGCCGGTTCGATTCCGGCTCCGGGCACCATCGCACTTTTCACGACGAACGTCAGATCGCACGCGAGTAGCGCGGCTGCTCGCAGGCCGCACGCAGGTACGGGTCGAAGCACATCGCCAGCAGCCGCAGCAACGGCCGTCCAGGCTCGCTGGCGCGCACTACACCGTCACGGTACTCGGCCAGACCGTCCTCCTGCAGCCGCTGCACCGAACGCAGGTCTTCGGCGAAGTACTGCTCGAAATCCACGCCATGGCGCTGGCCCAGCACCGCACCGTCCACTTCGCCCTGGCACATCAGCTGCTGGATCAGTTCTGCGCGCAGCTGGTCGTCGGCGCTGAGCGCCACGCCGCGCCACACCGGCAACTGCCCCTGGTCCACGGCATCCTCCCATGACGGCAGGTCGCGCGGATTCTGGCTGTAGGTGGCACCGATGTGGCTGATCGCACTCACGCCCAGGCCGAGCAGATCGGTATCGGCGTGGGTGGTATAGCCCATGAAATTGCGATGCAGCTGCCCGGCGCGCTGCGCGCGTGACAGATCTTCTTCCGGCAGTGCGAAGTGATCCATGCCGATGTACTGGTAGCCCGCAGTGGAGAGCCTCTCCACCGCCAGGCCCAGCAGCGCCAGCTTGTCTTCCGGCGAAGGCAAGCGGCGTTCGTCGATCTGCTTCTGTGCGCGGAACAGATGCGGCAGGTGTGCGTAGCCGTACACCGCCAGGCGATCCGGGCGCAATGCCAGCACCCGTTCCAGGGTGCGGCCAAACCCTTCCAGGCTCTGTCCCGGCAGCCCATAGATCAGGTCGACGTTGACCGAACGCATGCCGCTGTCGCGGCAGGCCTGCAGGATGTCCAGCGTCTGCTGCACGCCCTGCACGCGGTTGATCGCTTCCTGTACCTGTGGGTCGAAATCCTGCACGCCCAGGCTGGCGCGGTTGAAGCCCAGCCGCGCCAGCATGGCGACATCGCGGGTATCGATGAAGCGCGGATCGAGTTCGATCGAGAAATCGCGCTGCGGTGAATCGCTGAAATCGAAGCGCCGGCGCAGCCCTTCCACCAGCGTGGTCATCGCCTCGGCCTCGAGGAAATTCGGCGTGCCACCGCCCAGGTGCAGCTGGATGACTTCACGGCCGTCCTCGAACTGCGGCGCCAGCAGGTCGGCCTCGGCCAGCACGCGCGCGACGTAGCTGTGGCCACGGCCGCGGTCGCGGGTGATCACCCGGTTGCAGCCGCAGTAGAAGCAGGGACTGGAGCAGAACGGTACATGCACGTACAGCGACAGCGCGCGGGCCAGCTGGTTGCTGTCGGCGATTGCCTGGCGCAGCGCCGGCGCATCGAAGCCATCGTGGAAGTGAGGCGCGGTCGGATACGAGGTGTAGCGCGGCCCCGGCCGGTCATGCCGGCGCAGCAGGTCGGGGTCGAAGGTCCAGGCAAGACCGCCGGCGGCGGGTGAGAACGTGTCCATGCCGCCAGCATCGCGCCGGGCGGACGCCACCGCCTTGACCCAGATCAATCGCGGGTGGGGATTTCCAGCACCGGCAGGCCGACCTGCGGCCAGCGCAGCATCTGGTAGCGCTTCCAGAAGGTGTCACCGATGCGCGCGGCCACGTCGTTGGCCAGCGCCTGCATGGGCGGGTTGCCGCACTCGGCGGTGGTGATCCGGAACAGCACCAGCCAGCGGTCGAACAGGTCCTTGTCCAGCTCGATGGCCATGTGCTTGGACATCGGCGAGCCCTTGAAGCGGCGCGTGCCGCGCAGCATTGCCGACCAGAAATCGACCAGCTGCGCCAGATGTTCCGGCCAGTCGTGGACGTGTGCCTCGAACACAGGCCCCAACCGCTCCTCCTCGCGCACGCGTGCATAGAAGTCGTGGACCAGGCGGGTCACTTCCTGCTCAGTGCACAGCCCGGGCGAGGCGACGGGCAGGACAGGCGGCGATATTGCGTTCATCGGGGTATCCAAAGCTTGCCGGCAGTGTGCCGTAGCCGGCCGGCACCGCCGTTGATCCAGATCAATGTCGGCGCAGTCCGCTGCACCTAGTCTGGCATTCCTGCAGGAAGCATGCCCTGCGGATGCTGCGCCAGCCTCGGCGGAGTATACGCGCCGCCCTCATTCCGACCCGGGACAGCATGAACAGACCCTCTCCCAGCCGCCGCCAGCAGCTGATCCAGCACTGGGGCGCCATCCTCTGGCCCAGCTTCATCGCTGCAGGCCTGGCCAGCGTGGTGTTCTTCGCCTTTGTCGACCCGCTGCGTCTGCAGGCGATCAGCTTTCCGGGTACGGCGATCAGCCGCGAACTGGGCTATACGGCAGGATTCTTCATGTTCTGGTCGGTGACCGCACTGTCCAGCGCGGTCACTTGGTACCTGCAGCGACCGATGCCAAGCGACGACGACGACGAGCTGCCGCTGGGATGAGTACGGCCTGCACCGGAATCCCACGCCGCTGGCATTGGCGCGCCGCACTCAGCATGCTCTTGCTGGCCTTGTTCTATGCCCTGCCATGGCTGCGCTGGAATGGGCGGCAGGCCCTGCTGCTGGACATCAACGCACGGCGCTTTGACCTGTTTGGCTGGACATTGTGGCCCGGCGATGTTGGCGTGCTGATAGGGTTGCTGGCGGTGCTGGCGGTGGGCCTCGCGCTGCTCACCCACCTCGTCGGCCGCATCTGGTGCGGCCACGCCTGCCCACAGACGCTATGGCGCCGCGCCTTCGACTGGATTGCGCGCGCCATGGCCCGGGCCTTGCCAGCGCCCGCCGTGCGCCCTGCCACCCAGGTGGCATGGGGGCTGCTGTCGCTGTGGACCGGCATCACGTTCGTCGGTCTGTTCAGCCCGATCGAAGAACTGGTGGCCGCCGCGCCGCATGCCGGCTGGAGCGGCTGGGAAACGTTCTGGGTGCTGTTCTATGCCGCCGCCACCTGGGGCAATGCCGGCTTCCTGCGCGAGCAGGTGTGCCGTTCGCTGTGCCCGTTCGCGCGCCTGCAGCCGCTGCTGACCGATCCGCATACACCCCGCATGTTGTACGACGCGCGCCGCGGCGAACCGCGCGGCATGCGTCCGTCGGGGCTGGGGGGCGTGCTCGGACGCGGCCGTGGCCTGCTCGACCCGACCACCGCACAGGACTACGTGTTCCGCGCTGCACATCCGCTGCTGGCCGGACCGATGCCCACCTTCAGCGCCGACCGCCTGGGCGACTGCACCGATTGCGCTGCCTGTGTCAGCGCCTGCCCGATGCAACTGGATATCCGCCAGGGACCTCAGGCCGATTGCCTGGCCTGCGGCGCCTGCCTGGAGGCCTGCTCGCGGCAGCAGCACCAGGCCGGTTTCGGCCCGGGGCTGGTGCGCTACTGCAGTCCGCAGGCCATGGCCGGGCAACCGCGGCAATGGTGGCGACCGCGGACCCTGGCACTGCTGTCGATACTGCTGGCGCTGTTGGCCTGCGGCGCCTGGCGCCTGCTTTGAATCAACGGATCAACGCGGCCCGTTGGCGTGCGGCGGCACCAGCTGCGCACGTCGGACGATGCCCAGCTGCTCGATGATCAGCGCCATTTCATTGGTGACTTCGGTACGCTCGGTCCCCTGCGGGACCAGGCGGTCCAGCACCTGCTGATAGGTATCCCAGAACGCCGGACCGCATCCGTGTTTGTGATAACTGGCTTCCAGTTCGCGGCGTACCCGTTCAGCCAAGCCATGCATGCCGTATTCCATACGACCTCCGTTGGACTTGTTCTGCATCGTTGACGGTCTACCGACTCACTTGCGAGCTACTGAAAGACTCCCGGGCTTCACGTCCGGTTGATCCCAATTAGTCATAGATTTCACGACAGGTCAATTACATACCGCGACTTTCGTGATCGAAATTATTAATCGTTCACGAAACCACATACGGGGACACGGGGTGCCCGGATGGGTCGGACCCGACACACTGCCCCGATTTCCCCGGTCCCGCCCTGGTAGGCGCCATTGATGGGCCAGCCCCGTTTCATCGAAGTTTCCAATGTTGCCAAGCATACTTAGCAAATGCCGCTTAGGGTGCTATATGCGACAAAAGGCGGCGCAGTTGAGGCTTACTCGCCCTGCGTATCCTCAGTCGCGGGGAACAGGTTGGGATAGCGCTGATGCAGGATGTATTGGCGTAGCGCAGGAATCGGGAAGTTCTTGGGCCATTGCGACACGGCAGATCGGCTTATGCCAAAAAAGCGCGCCAGTTCGGCATCGGTCCGGAAACCCAGCCGGGCGCGTACCTGCCCCTTGCTCCAGAATTCGGTCACGGTCGGTCCTTCTGTTAACCAGACTTATTCTTGGAACAAGGGAACTTTGCGATCCACGCGTTAAGCTGGCTTGCATAGATGAATACTCTCGGCCAACGACTCGCCATTGCCATGAAGAAAGCCGGGCACCCTCGCCCGGCCGATCTGGCCCGCGCCGCCGATTCGACGACGGCAACCATCAGCAACTGGCTCAACGACCATGTCAGCCCCGCCCATGTGAAGGCCGAACAGCTGTTCCGCATCGCCGATGCGGCCAAACTGGACGCGCGTGAACTGCTGTACGGCGTGAGCGGGCTTGGCGTCGGTGAGCGGGGCAATACCTATATCCCCAGCCAGGCCCACCTGGATGTCTGGCAGGACGCCTACGAACTGGTCAGCCATCTGGTGGAGGAGAAGGGATTGCAGATCGACCATCGCCGCCACGCGGCCCTGGACCTGCTGGCCTTCGAACTGCTGATGGACGGCTTCAGCCGCGGCAAGGTCATCCGGGTGCTGACGACCTCGATGACGTGAATGCACTACCACTGGTAGCATGGTCGCGGATGGGGATGGGGCTCCCCCGATAACCGCCCGAAAGGGCTGATGGCTCCTGCCAGGACGAACCGGTCTTCGTCGATGGCGGGCCGTGCCTGCCGTCGGCGTTCGCCATCAAATCAGCGAACCCGCAACCGAGGCATGTGATGCACGCACTGAACAATTATCTGCTGGTCTTCGTCGGCGGCGGGCTCGGCGCCTGCCTTCGCCATGCCTGCAACCTGATCGGTACGCGGGTAGCGGTCGGCAACCCGTGGCCGTGGTCGACCTTCCTGATCAACATCAGCGGTGCACTGCTGATGGGCGCGCTGGTCGAAGCCTTCGCCCTGCGCAATGGCGCGTCGCCGCAGCTGCGCCTTCTGCTGGCCACCGGCGTCCTCGGCGGCTACACCACGTTCTCCACCTACGCGCTGGAAATCGGTCTGCTGCTGCAGCGCGGCCAGCATGGCCTGGCAGCGTTGTACGCCGGCGGTTCGGTGGCACTGGGCCTGGTTGGCCTGTTCGGTGGCATGAAACTGGCCCGGCTGGTGCTGGGCTGAGGCTCAGCCCGCGCCGGCGCGGGCCTGTCCGCGCCACTCCCGCGGCGACTGCCCGGTATGTGCCTTGAATGCGCGCGACAGCGCGGCTTCGCTACCATAGCCAACGTCATCAGCGATCCGCTTCAACGGGCGCCCCTGACGCAGTGCCTGCTGCGCCAGGCCCACCCGCCAGCCCTGCAGGTACTGGCCCGGGGTGGTGCCCATCGCCTCACGGAAACTGGCAGCAAATACGCTGCGTGACATGCCGGCCACCTCGGCCAGGTCTTCCAGGGTCCAGGACTGTGCGGGCGCCTCATGCATCGCCACCAGCGCCAGCCGCAGCCGCGGATGCCCCAGCCCGGCAAACAGGCCACCACGCATCTCGCCCCCTTCCATCAGCTGCCGCAGCACCTGGATCATCACCACCTCGAACAGCCGGTTGACCATCGCCGCACGCCCGCAGCGCTGCTCAAAGGCTTCTTCGAACAGCAGCTCCAGCGCTGCGTTGCCGCCGTAGAGATCGGCCAGCGGCAGGCAGATGAAATCGGGCAACGCCGCGCTGATCGGGTTGAGCCGCCCGCCCTCGAAATGCAGATTAGCGCAGGCCATGTCGGCGCCGTGCTGCGGATCGGTGCTGAACCGATGCGGCATCGGCCGTGGGTACAGCAGCAGGCTCGGCACCTCGACCTGGACGGTCTGCTGGCCATGGCTGACCTGCAACGGGCCACGTCGCACCAGATGCAGCTGCCCAGCGTCATCCTCGCCCGCCAGCGAGTTGATGCCGCACAGCGCGCCGGCATGGAACACCGAGGCGGTAACCGCAAAGCGTTCAAGCAGAATGGCGAGACGGTCGACCATGACGGGACCCTGGGTAAAGTAGAAAGAGATCAAGGCGACACATCGTATCGGAATCACCCCCGTAGCGGACGTGATCAACTCGGGGAGCGGGTGCCCCCCCCCCCAGCCCGCCCTTCCTGCGGCAGTGCAGCGCGCGCAACATTTCGCTGGCATCTATGCTCGGGGTCATTCCCGCATGGAATGACCCCGATGCCCGCCCTGCTTCGATGCGCCCTCGCCCTCGGCCTGCTGCTGCCTTCGACGACCTTGCTGGCGTCAGCGCCAACGGCGGCACGCACGCTGAGCGGCGAGCTGCTGGGCGCGCCGTGGCGCCTGGACGTGCCGGCCGACTGGAACGGTGACCTGGTGATGCTGGCGCACGGCTACGAGCCGGTAGGCGTGCCACGTGCTACGCCGATGGCCGCCAATGACGGCACCGCGCCACTGCTGGCTGCAGGCTACGCCGTCGCGCAGAGCGCCTATGCCAGCCAGGGCTGGGCGGTGGCCGATGCGATCACCGACATGGAACGCCTGCGCCGGCATGTAGTGGCTGAACTCAAGCATGTGCGCCATGTCTGGATGCTGGGATTTTCGATGGGCGGCGCCGTGACCCTCGCCAGCCTCGAGCGGTTCCCGCAACACTACGCCGGTGGTGTGTCGCTATGCGGCGCCAATCTCAGTGGCGAACAGATCGCGAGTGATCTGCTGACCACGCTGGTCGCTTTCGATTACTTCTTTGCCAAGGCCGAAGGCCTGCCGGCTGCGGGACTGGTCTCACGCGAAGCGGCTGCGCTGTCACAGGGCGAACTGTACCAGGGCATCTCCAATGCGCTGCAACGCAGCCCGTCGCATGCCGCGTTGCTGGCACAGCGGCTGCAGGTGTCCGCTGATGCACTGGCCGGCACGATCAGCCTGCATGCACTGGTACTGCACGAACTGGCCACGCGCAGTGGCGGCATGCCGGTGGGCAACAGAGGTGTGGCTTACAGCGGCTTCGGTGACGACATGGCGTTCAATGCGGGCGTACAACGTATCGATGCCGTGCCTGCCGCGCAGGCCGCTGTCCGCAGGGAGCTGGCATTGAGCGGTGCGTTGAGGCGACCGCTGGTGATCCAGTTCAACAACAACGACCCGACGATCGTGCCGCGCATGCAGACAGTGTATCCGCAGACGGCCGCACGGGCCGGCGCCCGTCCGCTGCCACAGGTGCTGCCGCCCGTTGGCGAAGGCCATTGTGGCTTCTCCGGCGCGCAGATCATCGAGGCGTTGAAGGCCGCGCAGCGTTGAGCAATCGCGGCCCGCGCGCAGCTCAGCCGCCCAGCGTGCCCATCGTGAAGGTGTAGCCCGAGCTCATCAGGAATTCGCGCATGCGCATTTCCGCGCGCCGTGGTGAGGCCAGGTTGGCCGGCGCGTACAGGGCATACACCAGGCCCGACCCTTCGATATGCTCGCGGCGCACCCCGCAGCGGGCGGTTTCCGAGGCGATGACCCATCCGTCCTTCAGCCGATCAGGGCCAATGGATTGCCCGTTCTTCAAGCGGAAGGTCAACCAGCGCACATCTGCCGTGACTTTGCTCATTTCCGTTTCGCTCCGTGGCTGGAACGACGCGTGATGTCCTTGCTCGCCATTGCGGCTCCCTGAGACGTGGAACTCGACCATAGCGCCTTTCCATGTCGTGGCCCGCTGAGACTGGTGACCGGGGCGTGGCGGACTGCTGCAGGTGAAGCAGCGCGGCGTCGGAAATGGCGGCGGCAGGGAGCATCCTGCCGGCGCAGTTCACAGGCAGGGAACCCGACTCACGCAGCGCGGTCGCTGCCCTGGTTCAAGGCGTGCAGCGCATCGGCCAGCGCCTGGATTTCGGCACGCAGGGCCAGCCGCTGCAACCACCGCCCGGGGATTCCGCGCGCACCATGGAATGCGCCCGCCAGCTGCCCCGCAATGGCGGCCGTGGTGTCGGCGTCCTCGCCAAGATTGGCCGCCTCGAGTACGACGGCTTCAAAGGTGTCGTGGCGATCAAAGCACCAGAGTGCAGCTTCCAGACTGTCGACAACATAGCCATTGCCACGGATCTGCTCACGCGCGGCACCGCGGTAGCCGCCCGCCGCGATCTGCCGCAGCCGCGCGCTCTCGACAGGGACATTGCTGAGATCCAGCACCGCGTCACGGGTGCCACCTGCCAACGCCCGCTCCAGCGCGACCGCCAGCAAGCGGCACGCCTCCAGGCACTCCTGCGCAGCGTGCGTCGTTCGCGAACTCAGCTCGGCCATGGCCTGCAGGTCGGGAGTCCCGGCGTAGCGCAATGCCACCGGCGCCAAACGCATGATCGAGCCATTGCCAGCGCTGCGTGGGTCGTCACTACCCGCCAGCGGTTGGCCGTCCTGCAGGAACCGGTCGATGGCAGCCCGCGTTGCCATACCGATATCGAAGCACTCGCCGGTCGCACTCCAGTACCCATGCTGGTACCAGTTGGCGTAGCGGTTCATCTGATCGTGCACATCGAAGGTGTCACAACGCACCAGGCTCTCGGCCAGGCACATCGCCATGGAGGTATCGTCGGTCCATTGCCCCGGCTGCAGCTGGAACGGCCCACCACCCACCATGTCGGTGATCGGGGTGAAGCTGCCACGAGGCTTGAACTCCAGCGTGGTACCGACGGCATCGCCGCACGCGAGGCCGAGCAAGGCGCCGCGGAAGTGATCAATCTGGTTCATCACACGAGTGTAGCGCCACCGCATCTGCCATGACTGACTGCCGAGCGGTGATCGCGCGAGCGGGGAATCGATCGCAGCCAAACAAAAAAGCCCTGACCGGAGTCAGGGCTTTTCAATTGGAGGCCTCAAGCGGAATCGAACCGCTGTAAACGGATTTGCAATCCGGTGCATAGCCACTCTGCCATGAGGCCAACGTACTGCGCGCCAGGAACCTAGCCCTGACAAGACAAAACCCCAAGATGGGGCCTGTCGGAACATGGAGCGGGAAACGAGACTCGAACTCGCGACCTCAACCTTGGCAAGGTTGCGCTCTACCAACTGAGCTATTCCCGCGTAAGCCGACATGCTACCGGAAATCCGGAAAACACACCAGCGATTTCACTTTTCTGACTGCGCGTAAAGCCTTGTGGCCCAACGTGCCCCGCCTTGCCGTGGCGGGAGAAAAACAAGGCCCCTACCGGGGCCCTGTAGAATCTGGAGCGGGAAACGAGACTCGAACTCGCGACCTCAACCTTGGCAAGGTTGCGCTCTACCAACTGAGCTATTCCCGCAGATTCCATTCGACCTGCGTCGAAGGAGCGCTATTGTGTCCAAATTCCTTCACGCCGTCAACAGTCTTCACATCATGCGGTCACGGGCGTCCGCACTGGGTTACGCTGCCCCGCCCAAGCACGGACACCCCCGATGCCGAGACGCTACGTCCGCCTGTTCTGGTTGCTGGTCGCGCTGACCTGGTTGGCGCTGATCGCCGCACTTGTCAATGCTGGCTTCACTCCGGACTACTGGCTGCTGCATCGCCTGGAAGGCGCCCAGCTGCCCTATCCGACCAGCACCGTCATCGTGTTCGCGTTGCTGGGCACGGTTGAACTGGTGGTGGCGGCACTGATCGTGCGCCCGTGGAAACTCAAACGCCTGTGGCTGCGCCTGCTGATCGCCTTCGCCCTGCTGCTGGTGTGGTCGATACCGTGGATGCTGTCGGCGATGCACCAGCCGCCGGTACAAGGCATGCACCTGCTGTGGTTGCTGCTGCTGGACGTGGGATTGCTGCTGGCGCTGTGCGTGGTGTCGGCGGTGAGCGCGTGGCGGGCGCTCTGGCGGCGCGGGTCACCACAGACTCCCCCGCCGCAGCGCTAGAGGCTTACTTCCGGAACTCCACCCGCACGTGCTGGCCGAAGCGCGCCTTGGCTTGCCCGTCGAACTCCAACACGCACTCCACCACCTTGGCCATGCCACGTCCTGCATCTTCAGGCAGGCGTGCCTGCGCAAACACCGGACTGATGCGCACCACGCGTGCAGGCGGCAGCGTGCCCATGTTCTCCGCACCATCACTGTCCGGCACGACAGTAGCCCTCATGCCCACCTGCACGGCATCGGCGTAGGCGGCGCTGAGTTCGGCACGCACCTGCAGCGGGCGCGCCGGCAACAACGAGATCGCCGGCTTGCCGGCCTGCACGAAGGCGCCGACGCCCGGCACCTGGCCGACCACGGTGCCGGCTTCCGGCGCGCTCAACGACATCTGCTGCAGTCTCAGCTTCGCGTGCTCCAGCTTGTGCTGCGCCATGTCGACCTGCGCACCGGCCACGTCGACATCGGCACGCACAGCAGCCAACTGCTGTTTGGCCGCATCGGCCTGCTGGTTCGAGGACACGCCTTCGCTGGCGCCCGTGGACAGACGGATGGCGCTGCGCTCCAGTTCGCGCAGCTGCGCCTGGCTGCCCTTCAGGCGGTCATTGGCCAAGGCCAGATCGGCGGTGGCCATCGCCACCTCCTGCTGCAGCAGGGCACCATCCAGCGACAGCAGCAACTGCCCCTTCTTCACCGTGGCGCCTTCCTTCACCGGCGCTGCAGTGATCGAGCCATCCACCGGCGGCGCCAGTGCGATCAGGCCACCTTCGACGTCAATGATGCCACGCGCCACGGCGACCTTGCCGGCGGCGGCAGTACCCTCCTTGCCTGAGGGGGCCGATGCAGCGGTAGGCGCTTCCCTGGAACAGGCGCCGAGCAGCAGTGCCGCGGACAGGGCCAGGCTGAGGGGAAGCAGATGCGACGTCTTGGTCATGGGGCGGACTCTACGGTTTCGTTCTGGCGGCGGTCATCACGGACCATGCCGTCTTCCATGGCGATCACCCGATCGGCATGCCGGATCAGGCGCGGATCGTGGCTCACGCACAGCACGGTGGCGCCATGCGCACGCGCGTATCGATGCAGGATGTCGATCACGCGCTGGCCGTTCTCGGCATCCAGCGCGCTGGTGGGTTCGTCTGCGAAGATCAGGGTCGGCGACTTGGCAAACGCGCGGGCAACCGCCACGCGCTGTTTCTCGCCACCGGACAGCTGCGCCGGGCGCATGTGGCTTCGATGGCCGAGGCCGACTTCTTCCAGCGCCTTGCGGGCCAGCGGCTCGCTTTCGCGATTGCGCATGCCGCGGTAGCCCAGTGGCAGCTGCACCTGCTCCAGCGCGGTCAGTGCCGGGAACAGGTTGAAGCCCTGGAACACGAAGCCGACATGGTGCAGGCGGAAACGCTCCACTTCACTGCGGGTCATGTGGCCCACGTCCTGGCCCAGCGCGTGCACGCGACCGCCATCGGGTGCGGACAGGCCGGACAGCAGCGACAGCAGCGTGCTCTTGCCGCAGCCGGACGGGCCCGACACCAGGGTCAGCTCGCCGGGATAGATGTCCAGCGACAGGCCGCGCAGCACCGGCACCTGCACATCACCGGACATGAAGCCTTTTTCCAATGCGTCGGCCCGCAGGGTCGGAGCGACGGCGCGTGTAGAAGTCATCGGCCGGTCCTCAACGCAGCAGCAACGATGGATCGGAGCGGACGACACTGCGCACCGCCATGATGCTGGAGAGCATGGCCATCACCGCCACCAGCGCCACGCAGCCGAGGATCACCATCGGTGTCAGCTGCACCGGCACGCGCTGGGTCTGCGCGATCAACAGCACCACCGTGCTGAAGGCTGCCGCCAGCAACATGCCCACGCCGCCGATCAGCAAGGCCTGCTCGAACACCACCCGCGCCAGCGCGTAGCGACCGGCACCGAGCGCATTGAGCGTGGCGTACTCGCGCACTGAGCCAGCCACCACCGACGCGAACGACTGGTTGGTGATCACCGCGCCGACGAAGCAGACGATGACGGCCATGAACAACACCGCGATGCCCGCGCCGGTATCGAACAACCAGTACTGCTGAGAGCGGCTGGCGAATTCCGGCGCGGTCCAGAACTCGACCGGCGTGGCCCGGCCCATCGACGCGGACAAGCGGTCACGCACACGACCGGCCAGGTCCGGCGAGCGCAGGCCCGCCACGAAGTAGGTACTGCCCTCATGTGGGTCGGTACCGGCGATGGCACGCGCAGTATCCAGCGAGGCCAGCACGTTGACGCCGCCCAGGCCCCGCAGGCCCGGTTGTGCAGCGACCACGCGCACCGCCTTGCCATTGATCCAGGCACGGTTGTTCTGCAGGTCCACGCCCAGCGTATCCAGATCGGCGCTGTCGACGATCACCGCACCCGGCTCGCGCAGCTGCGCGCGCAGGTTGGCAGGGAGGATGCGCGCGAACATCATCGCATCGTCCCGGGTGGAGATACCGGACAGGTACACCGACACATTGCCGGTGCCCTGCGCGCCGGATCGCCATTCGCCATCGACCCACTCGTAGGGCTCGACGCGGGTGACATCCGGGTCCATGCGTAGATGGCTTTCCACATCCGCGCTGATTGCATGGCCGTAATTCACACTCTGGGTGCCGGGGAAACCAGCCCAGATATCAGCCGAGGACGCTTTCACATAGATCGCAGCGGTACCGAAGATGCCCAGCACCAGTGCGGCCTGCACGATCAACAGCACACCGGCAAAACACATCGCCAGCACCACCGGCAGGAACCGGCGCCACTCATAGGCCAGGGTCTTGCGGGCGAGTGCGATCATTGTGGCTCGCCCTCACCCTCGGCAGGCAGCGGGGCGCCGCCGAGGGCGCGGTACAGCGATGCAAAGGCCAGAACGCGCGCACCCTGCGCAGCGATCAGATCAGCCTGCGAGGCGAGTGCGGCGCGTTGCGTGTCGAGTCCATCGAACTCGCTGGACAGACCCAGCTGCACCTGCCGCGCCTGGCGCTTGACCTGCTGCCCGGCGGCGTCGTTGGCCGCGCGCAACGACTGGATGCTGCTGTCCTGCCGCGCCAGGCTGCCCAGCGCGCCTTCCACTTCGCTCACGCCTTCCAGCACCGCCTTGCGGTATCCCAGCAAGGCGGCATCCAGCTGCTTTTCATTGGCATGGAAGCGCGCGCGACGCTGGCCCCAGTCCCATAGCGGAATATCGATGTACGGGCCGATCGACGGGCTCGAATCGGAATTGGAGCGGGCGTTCTGGGTGAGGTTGTACGCGTACAGGATGGAGCCGCCAAGGCTGACCCGTGGATACATCGCTGCGCGCGCCGAACCCTTGCTGGCCGCTGCCTGCATCACCTCTGATTCGGCCAGCAGGATCTGCGGGCGGTAGCGCAGCA
>NZ_JAOCGL010000072.1:0-21212 GCF_029842485.1 Stenotrophomonas sp. GD03777 | reverse complement strand
ATGCCTGGCCCGAAGGCAGCCGAGCATGGGCTCGGCTCTACATGCCAAGATGCGCCATCACCGCTGATGGATCACCGCGATGTACCGCACCTTTGCTGCTGCATTGCTCTGCGTCCTGTTCGCTGCTCCGCCCGCATCAGCGAGTGACCTCTCCGCCGGCCTCTCTACCCAGCTTGACGCCCAACTGCAGGCCAACCTCGAACGCTACGGCATCGCCGGTCAGGCGGTACTGGTCGCCCACAACGGCCAGGTGCTGTACCAGGGCGCCAGCGGCGAACGTGATCGCGCTACGCACACACCTGCCACCGTCGATTCCATCTTCGCCGCGCAGTCGATGGCCAAGCTGCTGACCAGCACGCTGGTGATGCAACTGGTCGATCAGGGCAAGGTGGATCTGGATGCGCCGGCGAGCCGCTATGTGCCGGACCTGCCGACTGCATGGCAGGCAATCCACGTGCGCGACTTCCTCAACCACAGCTCGGGTATCGGCGAGTACTACAACCGGGTGGATAACCGCTGGGTGAGCAAGGGCTACCCCGGTGTAGCGCCTGACCTTGGCACTGCGCTGAAGGTGGCCGGCGCTGTACCGATGCAGTTCGCCACCGGCAGCCGCGTGCAGTACACCCAGGCCAACTACCTGGTGCTGACGGCGTTGCTGGAAGCGCACTACCGCAAGTCCTACCCGGCCATCGCGCGCGAACGCATCCTGCAGCCATTGAAGATGGCCAGCACCTCGTGGGGCGTTGCCAGCGTGCCGGCCCGGCGCGCGGCGGTGCCGTACATCGGCAAGGATGGCCAACTGCAGCCTGCCAATGAAGATCCCTGGCCGGACTACGGCTGGGGCCATGCCGATCTGCAGACCACCGTGGGCGACATGAACCGCTTCCTGCAGGCGCTGGCGACCGGCACGCTGGTGCGTACGAAGACCCTGGAAAAGCTCTGGCAGCCGCAGAAACTGAGCGGTGGCGGCAGCAATTTCTTCTCCACGGGATGGGACACCACCCGCAGCGACGGCTACACCCAGGTCGGCCATGATGGCGGCACCCGTGTACGTGCGCGGCTGGCGTACAAGGACACGCTGGCCAGCGGCTACTGGGTGTTCGTGTACCTGACCAACGGCAGCGCCCGCAATGTCTGGTCCAGCACGCTGGTGGAGAGCACGATGGCGGTCGCGGCGCCGCAGGCGTTTCCGCACGCGGTGCTGTCCGAGGGGCTGGTCGCGTATGCGCTGGATGATGATGCAGGCGCTGCCCAGGCGATACGCAGTTGGTTGCGCGATAACAACCGGGTGGCGGGCAGCGAGCTGGAACGAGCGATCAACGCCAGCGGCTATGCCATCCGCGAGAGCCTTGGTGCACGCAGGGCGTTGAAGGTATTCGCCCTCAACACCGAGCTGTATCCGGATTCGGCCAATGTGTGGGACAGCCTGGCCGAGTGTCATGCGGCATTGGGCGAGAAGGAAGCAGCTGATCAGTTCTACGCAAAGTCGAAGACGCTGACGAAACCTTCGCCGTAAACCCTGCTGTAGAGCCGAGCCCATGCTTGGCTGCTCTTTGTCGCGATGGCAGACAACCCGCGCTGCGCGCGATTAGCCGAGCGTCGGCTCGGCTCTACAGGAACACGGCGGGCGGCCATACGCCGCCGATGGGTGACGTGGCGCCGTCGACCTGTTAACTTGCGCTCCACCTTCGTGGTTTACAGCATTTCCGCATGTCGCTCTCGTCGTACCGCCCCATCCCCTCGCTGCTGTCTCTGACCGTTTCCCTCGGCCTTTCTTCCACCGCCGCCGCGGCCCCGCAGGCCACCACGCTGGATGCGGTGCAGGTCACTGCTGCTGATGCCAGCGCGCAGGCGCGCGAGGCGCTGAAGCGCGTACCCGGCGCCAGCAACGTCATCGACGTGGCCAAAGCCGACAGCCGACTGTCCAGCAATGCCGATGTGCTGGCCTACCAGCCCGGCATCAGCGCGCAATCGCCCGGCAACGAAGGCACCAAGGTCTCGATCCGGGGCTCGGGCATCAATCGCGGCCCGGGCGCGCATGCCTCGGGCATTGCGGTGTCGATCGACGGCCTGCCGCTGACCGGCCCAGGTGGCACGCCTTACGAACTGCTGGAACCCCTGTGGCTGTCGCGCGTGGAAGTCCTGCGCGGCGCCAACGGCTTCGAGCGCGGCGCGCTCGCGCTGGGCGGTGCCATCGACTACGTCAGCCGCAGCGGCCGTGATTCGGCGGGCGTGCAGCTGCACTACGAAGCCGGCAGCCGTGGCTACCAGAAGCGCGGCCTCAGCTGGGGCGGCGTCAACGGCGATGTCGACTACTTCCTGGCCTACACCGATACCGAGTTCGACGGTTACCAGCGCCATGCGCACGGCGACGGCAAGGGCGCGATGGCCAACATCGGCTGGCAGATCACGCCCGATCTGCAGACGCGCTTCTTCGTGCGCTACCGCGAAACCAATCACGAAACGCCCGGTCGCTTGACCCGCGACCAGATCCGCAACGATCCACATGCCGCGAATGCGGCCAACCTGGCCATCGATGCGCGCCGCCCGCAGCCGGGCAGCACCTGGGTGGGCAATGTCACCACGCTGCAGATCGATGAGGATTCGTCGCTGCAGGCCGGGCTGGTCTACCACACCTACCCGATGGACTTGAACGAGAGCCTGTACCGCCAGCAGCTGGACTACGCCAACCTCAACGCCACACTGAACTACCGCCGCCGCCACCGGCTGTTCGGGCTGGACAGCGAGACCACGGTCGGCCTGCGCGTCACACATGACCTGGATGCCGATGTGCGCGAGTCGCTGCGCTTTGCCAGCAACGGCTATACCGCCGGCACGCGCACGCGCGACTTCCGCCACCACGGCACCGACAGCACACTGCACGTCAGCAACACCCTCGCCTTCAATGACCGCCTGCGCATGCAGGCTGGGCTGGCGCTGATCAACACCCGCCGCGATGTGCAGGTGACCTGGCCGAGCAGCGGCGGCCGCCTGCACGAGCAGGACTGGGACTATGCGCCGCGACTGGGCTTCACCTGGCAGCACAGCGCGCAGACCCAGTGGTTCGGCAACCTCAGCCGTTCGGTGGAGGCACCGCACCCATGGTCGATGATCTGGGGCTCGAACCAGTACTTCGGGCCGGGCAATGGCCCGTCTACCGGCCGCCAGCGCGCGCCGGTGCCGATGCAGAACCAGACCGCCACCACGCTGGAACTGGGCGCGCGCGGTGATGCGGCGCTGGGTCGCTGGGAACTGACCGGCTACTACGCCCACGTGAACCACGAACTGCTGAGCGTCGAACTGCAACCGCTGCCGAACCTGTTCATCGCCGAGAACAATGCCAGCCCCACCGTGCACCGCGGTATCGAGGCCGGATTGGACAGCACGCTGTGGCAGGCTGCACCGGGCCGCCTGTCGCTGCGCCAGGCGTATACCTTCAGCGACTTCCGCTACCTCCACGATGCGCGCTTCGGCGGCAACCGCCTGCCCGGCCTGCCGCGCCACGCCTACCAGGCCGAGCTGCGCTTCGATCATGCATCCGGCCTGTACGCGGCACTGAACACCGAATACGCCTCGCGCATCGCGGTGGACTATGCCAACAGCTACTGGGCCGACAGCCATGTGATCTTCGGCAGCCGCATCGGCTACGACGCCCCCGGCGGTCGCTGGCAGGCCTGGGCGGAGATGCGCAACCTCGGCAACCGCCACTATGCCGCCACGGTCACGCCGGGCTACGACGACGCCGGCAGGGATGTTGCGCGCTCGACCCCGGGCGAAGGTCGTGGCCTCTATGCAGGCGTGCGCTGGCGCTTTGATTGATGGCAGAAGGCGGCGCCGGGCGTGATCCGGCGCCGCCGTTCCTGGGTCAGCCGATACGCCACGCTGGCAGGCGCTCGCTGCGCTTCCAGATGGAAGGCGCCAAGCCGATCAGCACCAGTGCCGCCAGCCACTTCGGCGACGTACTCAGCAGCGTGGAACCTAGCGAGCCGTCGCTGGGTGCGAGCTGCTCCTGCCAAGGGTTGTAACCCAGGTAGAGGATGCTGCCGGCCCACCACAGCAACGCTGCGCCGATGCCCACCAGCAACAGGGACAGCGTGCGGCAGGTCCAGCGCTGCGAGGTGGTTCCCCACTCGCGGGACACCGCTACCAGCAGACCCACCACCAGCAGCGACACCAGTGCCACCAGGCCGATATCAACCTTCGGTCCAATGCGCTCATAGGCGCAGGCGCGGCATTGCGCCTCTTCCGCGGCAGTGCCGGCTTCAGCGCCATCGCCCTGCCCGGCTGCCGGCTGCGCCAGTGCTGCAAACGGCAACAACACCGCCAGCAGCGTCACCATGATCCAACGAAACAACGTCCTGTTCCTGCGTGCAGCGACATCCATGCGCTCTTCCTCGTCAGTGGTTGTGTGTCTCAGTGGGCGTTCGGCCATCCAGCGCCCCGGTTCCCGATGCAGTACGACAAGCTCCGGATAGGTAAAACCGCCAGGACACGAATCCTCGGCGACCGCGATCATAGCCCACTGTTCAGGGCGGCTGAAAACAGGTCGGGACCGGGCCATATGAAGGAAGCAACCGCATTACAGCCCTTGGATGACCTGCAGCAGGTGGCTCGCACCCGGCACGAGTTCCTGAGCAAGCCAGCCCAGCACCGCGAAGAACAGCAACAGGCCGATCAGCGGCCAGACCGTGTGCGACACGCATATCCACCACCATCCCTGCTCGTGCATGCCCTGCATGCGCCGGTACAGGCCGCCGGCGATCGCCGCATCCACCAGCAGTTCGGCCATCAGCACCGGCGCCGACCACACCACCCACACGCTGGCCAGCAGGACGGTCGCCACCAGCGCGACGATGCCGAGGATGGCCAGCAACGGCAAGCCCGCTTCGTCTTCAGCGAGCCCGGCCAACGGCAGCTCTCCGGCGTCGCCACTGCTCACCGATGCCGGCTCGTTCCACGAGGCCGACGCACCGCCACCGCCGGAACGGCCGCCGGCGCCGCTCCACGGTGATTCCACGGCACTGCCGCGAGGGGATGGGCTGCCACCGCCCACATCCGGCGACAGGCCATCCAGCACGTTGTCCCAACGCCAGCGGATCCAGATCCACATCAGCAGCAGGAACACGCCGTAGGCCAGCACGACGGCCATTGGGTAGCGAAACCACATCGCGTCGATACCGGCCAGGCGCAGCAGGTGCGAGGCAAGGAAACCGGCCGCACCGGTGAGGGCGACGATCAGTGCCATCTGCAGGCGTGGCCAACCGCGCTGCTGCAAGTGCCTGCGCGCACGCACGACTTCGCTGCCGCGGTTCATCGGCAATGTCAGTGGGCTGCGTGAAAAATGGCGCGAGCGCTTCATGCCGCCGCCAGGGGGCGGGAGGCATCGCGGCCAGGGACCTCGGGAACCTGATGCTGCATGCGGACATCCTTGCCGGGCACGCGTAGGCGGTGTTGGGCGGATTCTACCGCGGGCAGCTCCGCTGTCCAGACGGCGGTTCCAAGCGGCCGATCCTCAGCTGCGATCAATGATCCGTTCGATGCGGCCACCCGCGAACACGAACTCGCTCTGGCCCTGCAGTTCCAGCTCAGTGCCCGCACGCGGTCCATCGGGAACATCCTGCGCGAACACGCCGCGCCAGCCAATCGTCGCCGTCGCCTGGTCGCCATCGAACACCAGCGCCAGCAAGCGCTGTTCGCGCTCCCGGAACAGGCGCGCAGACTGGCGTGCCAGTTCGCCAAAGGCATCGACGCCTTCGGTGACCATCGTCAGCTGGCCGCCGCTGTGGTTCTCGAAGCGTACGTTGTGCGCCAGCACCGCCAGCATGGCGTCGATATCGAAGCGGTTGTAGGCCTGCAGGTAGTGCTCGATCAACTGACGATGGTGCAATTCGTCCATGGCGGCATCCAGTCGTGGGCTGCTGGCGAGTCTGGCCTGTCGGCACCGGCCGATCAAGGCCGCGTGGCCGCCTTCAGCAGCTGCGCGGCCACCTGATCGAACGGGGCGATGTCCTGCAGCGCACGGCACATCGCCACCGCCCCCTCCACGCTGGCGATCACCAGGCTGGCCAGCTCAGCCGCTGCTGGCGGGGCGTGTCCTTCGGCGACGAATGCCGAGGCGAGGTGGCCGTGCCAGCGTGCGAACACCTCGGCGGCCGCCGCGCGCGGTTGGCTGGGAACCGCCTCGACCGGTTCCTCCACGGCAGCGGCCAGCACCGGGCAGCCAGCGCGGAACCCGGAGCGCAGCAGACGCTCGCGCCACATCGCAAGGAACTGCTGCAGGCCCTGTACCGCCCCATCCTTCAACAGCTCCACCAGCAGCGCCTCCACCTTGTCGCCGGCCATGTGGGTGGCGCGCGCCAGCAGCTCCTGCTTGCCGCCGGGAAAGTGATGGTAGGTGGAGCCCAATGGCGCCTCGGCCAGCTTGGTCACTTCGCGGATGCTGGTGGCATTGAGGCCCACCCGCGCCAGCATCTGCGCCGCGGCATCGATCACGCGCTGTGGGGCATCGGACGGTCGCGGGCTCACGGCGGTCTCCTTGCTAAGACAGTCGTCATAGATTAGCGTACCGGCGATTCTATAACAGTCGTCATAGCCATGAATCTCTGGTTCCGTCTGCTCCACCTGCTGCTGTGCAGCCTGTTCCGGCCGAAGCTGGAGGCCCCGTTCGGGGTCTCGCGGCTGCAGTTCCGGGTGCTGCCCAACGACCTGGACAGCAACCTGCACATGACCAACGGCCGCTACTGGAACATCTTCGACCTGGGCCGGCTGGACCTGATCCTGCGCATGGGTCTGGGCCGGGTGGCGCTGCGCGAGAAGTGGGCGCCGATCGTCGGCGCCGGCACCATCCAGTTCCGCCGCGAATTGAAGCCATTCCAGCGCTTCACCCTGGAAACACGACTGGTGGGCTGGGTCGGCTCGCGCGGCATCATGGAGCAGCGCGTGCTGATCGGTGCCGAGCAGAAGATCGCCACGCGCGCGTTGCTGGTCACCGGCATCTACGACCGCCGCGCGCGCCAGTTCCTGGGCATGCCGAAGATGATGGAAGCGATCGGCGTGGTTGCCCCGCCCTCGCCGCCGCTCAGTGCGGCCGCCGAAGCGTTGCTGGCGGCCGATGCAGCGTTGAAGCAGGACGATGCCTGAGCTTCAGGGGGCGGCCAGCGGCACCGCGTGCAGTTTGCGCGATACGACCTGGGTGCGCCCTCCCACGTGCAGCACGTACTCGAAGGACTGCCGCATGCGGCTGTACGCGCCACCCTCCGGCACGCCGTAGTTGGCGCCCACGCTGAGGGTATGCCGGCCTGGCGGCAACGGCTTGAGCATCACCCAGTAGCCGTCGGCGGCGGCCAGCCGTGAGTCTGCGTCATCGTCATCCATGCGGAAGCAGCCTTCACTGCGCACCCGATGCATGCGCATGTCGCCCAGGGGTTGGCCATCCAGCAGCACCACTGCACTGATCAGATAATCGTTGTTGACCGCCGCCCCCGCCTGCAGCTCCTTGCAGGGCACAGACTCATCCACCTGGTAGTGCGCCATGTTGATGATCGGCAGCAACAGGTACTTGCCCGCCGGCACCACGCATTCGCGATGTGGCCGGAAACGGCCATTGGTGCCGGCCAGGTTCCAGACCGGGCCTTCCTGGCCCACATCGCATACACGGCCATCCGGGTCGAGATAGGGCGCGCCGCCCTGGGCGTCGGCCCAGCGCCACCAGCGGGCGGTCCATTCGGCCAGTGAAACTCCGGCCACCGGCTCACGCGTCAGCGGCGAAGGCGCCGCCGTGTCTGCACTGAACGCCGGCACGGCCGCCAGCAGCAGTGCCATCGTTGCGCCGCTGCGGCGCAGCCATCCCTGGATTCCCTTCCGCATCACCCACCCGATCGTCCCTGGCGGCCACGCTGCGTGGCCGGCTCCGGGGCCATTTTACCTCGACGGGCTGGACGCTGTGCATTGCGGGTGCTGTGCCTAGTCCGGCGCCATTGCGCGCCTGATTGCAGCCTCCGCCAGCGGCCCCATCACCGCATAGCCCTTCGCCGTGGGATGCACGCCATCCTCGGCCAGCTGCGGATCCAGCCCTCCGGCGGCATTGGTCATCGGCGTGTAGTAGTCCAGATAGAACAGCTGCTTCGCATCGGCATAGCGCTTCAATGCCGCGTTCAATGCGCGCACCTTGGGAGCAGGTGCCGTGCCCGGCAACCACGGGTAATCGCTGACCGGCAGCACCGATGCCAGTACCACGGCGATGCCATGTGCGCGTGCCAGGTCCACCATCGCGTGCAGGTTGTCTTCAATCATCGCCTGCGTGGACGGGCCGGTGTTGCCGGCAATGTCGTTGGTGCCGGCCAGGATCACCACCACCTGTGGCTTCAGGGCCAGCACGTCCTGCGGGAACCGCACCAGCATCTGCGCCGTGGTCTGGCCACTGATGCCGCGGTTGAGCCAGCCCTTGCCGGGAAAGAACGATGCGCTGCCTTCCCTGCCCCAGCCTTCGGTGATGGAATCACCGTAGAACACCACGCGTGGTTGCCCCGGTACAGCGGCAGGCACTCGCGCGTTGGCGTCGCGATAACGCTGCAGTTGCGGCCAATCGGCCAGGCGCTGCTGCATGAAGCGCACTTCGTCCGCGCGCAGGCTTTCGACAGGCTCCAGCAGCAAAGGGTTGATCGCGGGCATCTCGGCCGCCACCCCGTGGGCGCTCAGCGCGATACCGAGGGCAACTGCGGCCAGGCCGCCGGACAAGGAACGCATGGGGTCTCTCCCTTGAATGTGCGGGCCAGTCTAGCGCGCGGCCCCGCGCTTACCGCGCCGCCGACCGCGCGGCCACGCCGGTCACCTTGGCCGGCATCCACATGCCGGGCGTCCAGCCACTGGCAGCCAGGATTGCCTTCGGGTTGTCCTGCTGGATCAGCGCACGCACTGCATCGCGCTTGTCCTTGGCCTGCAGGTAATAGGCCTTGGCGATGCGGTAGCCCACCCAGTACCCGAGGTCATAGGGCTCCTGCGAACCGGGCTTGTAGTTGTACAGCCACGGCGACAGATCGGTACTGTCCACATCCAGCGCAAAGGCGCTTTCAATGTGGACCTCGCGGCCGCGCGTCCATGCCGCATGGCGACTGTTGCCGACGTTGCCGGAAATCAATTCGGCGATGAATTCGGCGATGCCTTCGCCCAGCGAAACACGCAGCACCGTCGCATGCGGGTCGCCGGGCTCGAAATCGGTCAGGCCGGTCTGCTGGATGTGCACGTACTCGTGCGCGATCACGTGCACGAAACGGTCCTGCACGTTGGGATTCATGAAATCGGCTGCACACAGCGCTTCCAGGCCGATGATCACCCCACTCTTCGAGGTCAACCCGACCGGCCGACCACGGCCGACCGCAAGAGTCACCGGAGGAAACGCGGCCTGCGGATAGATCGCCTGCAGGTTGCCGAACACCTGCACCAGGCGCTGCTTCACCGCCGGCAGCTCCGCCAGGCAGCTGCGGCCCTGCGCATACACCCCGGGCTGGCTGGCAATGGCTTCGGCCATGCGTTCGGGCGTGACCCGGCGCGCCTTCGCCAGTTCACTCAGGCCCGGACTGCCTTCGGCCAGGTAACCGGCCAGCTGGGCGACGCTGGGCTTGCCGCCGGTGCTGTCGTAGAGCGCGTAGAAGCGGCTGGCATCGGTGGTGAGGATCTGCGGCCCCGGCGGGGTACCCGCCGACGCCACGCCGACCGCCCCGGCACAGGCCAGGGCAAGCAGGCAACGCAGGAAACTGGACATCGCTCCGTCCTTGGTGGAGTGCATGCGAAGCGCGCAATCTATCACTCCGCCCCGGCCACCGCAGCGGGCACATGCAGGCCCTTCGGGGCTGTGCCAGACTCACTCAGGCACCTGCCATGGATGATGGAGCACCGCACGATGATGATCGTTCCCGCGTACTGGGCCGAAGCCCGCCTGCAGGCCCGTTTCCGTGGCCGGCCGGTGGTCGTGCGCCGCTTCGGCTGGTCTGACGAGGGCCCTGCCGAGGCCCAGGCTCACGCCGACCGCCGTGCCAACGAAGCACTCAATGCCATCCTTGCCGGCCAGGTGCTGCCGCGACGCGAAGTGCGCAGCAACTACGGTGTGGAAGGTGTACCTATCCGCGAGCAGATCGTGCAGCGCGACGGCGATGTCATCATCACCCGCAACAGCTATGGCGCGTTGTGCCTCAACAGCCCCGACGTGCTGTTTGCCGACATCGACCATGCGCAGCCACCGGCCGGATGCGTGATACCGGCCATCGTGGCTGCGATCGTGCTGCTTGCCGGCGCCGTCATCGGCACCCTGCTCTGGCACTGGCTGGTGGGCCTGGTATTGGGTGTGGCGGCCGTAGTGCTGGTGAATGCCGCGATGCTGATGCAGCGCAAGCGGCGCCTGGCCGCCGCCGGTGGCGCCGAAGGTGTGGCGCTGCAGCGGGTCGCAGCCTTCAGCGAACAGCATCCGGACTGGCATCTGCGCACCTACCGCACGCCGGCCGGACTGCGCGTGCTGGCGATGCATGCCACCTTCTCGCCCGAGGACGAGCAGCTCCAGGCATTCTTCAAGGCACTGGGCACCGACACCCTGTACGCGCGCATGTGCCGGCTGCAGCATTGTTTCCGTGCGCGACTGACACCGAAGCCGTGGCGCGTCGGCCTGAAGTACCGCATCCGGCCGCCGGTGGCCGCGTGGTCAGCCGAACAGGCCAACAATCCGGATCGACTGGCCTGGATTGCCGAGTACGAAAAGAAGAGTGCCGGCTTTGCCGCGTGCACCTACCTGCGCAGCTTCGGCGACACCTCCCGGGTGCATGCCAAGGCCGAGCATGTGCGCGAGCTGCACGATCGGCTGTCGCACGCGCAGGACCGGTTGCCGCTGGCCTGAACGCAATGAGCGCTCAGTCCACGCCCTGCACGAACGGCTGCCCTGCCAGGGTAGTGCCCAGCCGCACCGCGATCTGCTGACCTTCCTTTTCGAAGGTCGTCGCGCACTGCTTGGCGCCCCTTTGGCATCCGACTTCCGGAAAGCCCTCGAGTGACTCAGGCGCGCCCTGAACCGGACTCACCTGCCACCCTGCCGCATCCATGAGGCGCTTGGCCTTGGCATAAGGCATGCCGGCGACAATGCCCAGCTGCGCCAGTTCGGAGGGGAGTGATTGGCCATGCAGGCTCGGCGTCATCACCAGCGCCAACACTGCGCCAACACGTTTGGACTTCATAGGTGAAACCCATGGCAGACAGCAACAGGCCTGCAGCGTATCGCAGCTTCCGCACGCCATGGCACCCGCATCACATATGGTTACGCAATCGCAACGGCCAATGACACGAGGTCACCCTCCGGATCCATCAGGTACTGTTGAGAACCGCCACGGGGGCCTCGCGTGCCACCCGCCGCACCGGTACCCAGGCGGCCAGCTGCGCAGCCTCTGCACCTTCCTGCCCGGCTCCTGCCGCATCACGGACTGCCGCGCAATGCAGGCAGGCCGAAACAGGCGATCAAGCCGCTGTACCAGCTGCGATGCCAGGCCCGTGGCCCGGCATCGGGCATTCCCTCTGGACGCTCCGCAGGAACTGGCGGACATCACGCTCGATATCGCGCCAGTGTGGCAGCAGGTTCTGACGATACCTGATGCTCAGGTGGACCTGCTTCAGATTGGCATCTTCCAGCGTCGCCTCGCAGAGCGGCGTCCAGTGCGGAGGTCGGTACTGCGGCCCGGTCATGCAACGAATCAGCACGTTGGGCGTTGCCCCGATCGCGAAGGTATCGGAATAATTGATCCGATTCCAATTGTAGCTCTTGGGCTCGGAAACGCTGGGCCGTGCCATCTCAAGTCCCAAGGTCTCATCCCATCCGAACTCGAGCGAAACCTGGTATGGCATCCCCCATGCCGGATCACGACCGAGCGCACGCTCCCGCGTTCCCTGCAACGAGACGATCTCCCCCGGTCCCCCTTGAGACATCCCAATCTCGATCCACTGTGAATCACCCGTTCCACCGGAGTGATGGGTGTTGTAATCGTCGCGGTTGGCTTTCGTACGAGGAGCCATCTCGGGCCAGCGCAACTGGAAGGTTGCACTGCGCAGGGTCGGCCCGCATGGCGTGATGCCTTGGTTATCAGCTTCCCGATCGAGCTCCCAGATCCAGACCGCCTGGGCTCTGGCATTCAGTGCAGTACCACCGATGACCCCCGTCAACCTTTCCTTGGCCCGCTCGGCTTCACTGCGTCCGCAACCGGCCAGTGACACAAGCAGGACGACCATCAATGCCCTCCGTGCCGGGCCGTCCATGACAATCCATCGCTCCCGATCCCGCATGCCGCTCCTGGATGCTGCCTGACGCTGCGATCATCCGAAAGGAGCTGACTCTCTGTCAATGTGCAATGAATTCAACGTGCAGGGTCTGACTCCCTCCTCCGATACGCCAAGGCCGCCCGGAGGCGGCCTTGGCGTTCTTTACTTGGCGTTCTTCACGTAGGTGTCGAACCAGTTCAGCATTTCCGCCACCAGCTGCTCGTTCGATTCCAGCGCGGTGTACCAGTGCGGTTCGTTCGGCAGCATCACCAGCCGCGTGATGCCACCGTTGCCTCGGATCGCCTGGTAGAGCTTGCGCGACTGGAACGGCTCGGTGCCCGGGTTGGCGTCGTCCTCGCCGTGGACCAGCAGCAGCGGCAGCTTGATCTTGTCGGCATAGAAGAACGGAGAGGCCTTCAGGTACACGTCCTGCGCCTGCCACACCGAGCGACGCTCGTTCTGGAAGCCGAACGGGGTAAAGGTCTTGTTGTACGAACCACTGGTCGCCACGCCAGCCTTGAACAGGTTGGTATGGGCGATCAGGTTGGCGGTCATCAGGCCGCCATGGCTGTGGCCGGTCACGCCGATGCGGTTGCGATCGACCACGCCCATGTCCACCGCCTTGTCCACCGCTGCCTTGGCGTCGGCTTCCAGCTGCTCCAGGTAGGTGTCGTAGGCGTTCTTCGGGTCACCCACGATCGGGAACGAGGCGTTATCGATGATCGCGTAGCCGGCCAGCAGCATCAGGCGGTACGGCTGCAGGCGGGTGAAGGTCTGCTGCGAACCGGACACCTGCCCCGCCTGCGCGGCGTTGGCGAAGTCGGCCGGGTAGGCGTACAGGATCGCCGGCACGCGCTGGCCTTCCTTGTAGCCCGGCGGCGTGTACAGGGTGAACGACAGGTCCACGCCATCAGCACGCTTGTAGGTCACCAGCTGCTTCTTGATCTGGCGCACTTCCGGAGTCGGGTCGACCAGCTTGGTCAGCGCGGTCGCGGTGGACGCGAACTGCGCCTCGCCGGTCTTCGCATCGGCCACCGCCTCACCCTGCTGACGGATGAAGGCGTTCGGCGGATCGATCACCGACTGGTGCCAGGTCAGGTAGCGCCCAGGCGTATTGCTGAAACCAAGGAACTGCTCGTAGGCATCAGCGCTGCTGCGGAACAGGCGCTCGCTCTTCAGCGTGCCGAGATCGAGGCGGTCGAGGAACGGACGGTCGCCCTGCGGCGAGGCACCACGGCCGCTGAGGAAAACATGGTTGCCCTCACGGCGTACGACCTGCGCACCATTCGGCAGGCGGGTGAAGACCAGGTTGCCGGGGTTGCCGTACAGCTCATCGCTGGACATGTCCCACAGCAGGCGGCCTTCCTTCTTCGGCTGATCCACATCGACGATGCGGGTCTGCATCCAGTGGCGGTTCTCGTCGTTCTCGAACTGGAACGCCACGGCCGGATCGGCGGTCCATGCGAAGCCTTCGAAGCGTTGTGCGGTGCGGGCGATCTCGACCGGCTTGCCGTTGAACGGTGCCTTCAGCATCAGTACCCGATCGCGATGCGGCACGCTGACCTTCCAGTCGCCCTTGTCCAGCGCTTCGGCATAGACCAGGGTGGCCGGATCGGTAGCACGCCAGTCGAAACCGCGCGGGCCTTCCGGCACACCGTGCACCGGCACGCGGTCGGCCAGCGGCAGGCTGGCGATCGGCGTGGACTTGCCGCTGGCGATATCCAGCACGGCCACGTCGTTGGCGAAGCGCTGGTAGGTCACCGCGTGCGAATACGGTGCCTTGATCGATTCGGTCAGCACGTGCACGCCATCGGGTGCGGCACTGACGTCGTTGAACAGTGCCGGCTGGCCGACCGGACGCACGCTGTTGGCGACGGTATCGACCACGGCCAGCTGCGAGGCACCGTAGTAGGCGAACAGCTTTTCGTCATGCACGCTGGTCAGCGTATCGCGGGCTTCGTAGGTGCTGCTCTCGCCGCTGCTGCCCAGCGACTCCTGCGCATCCGGGCCGGTCGGCACGCCACCGTTGGACGGCGCCGGGCCCTGGTTGGCCGGCACCAGCTTCACCAGCAGGTTCTGGCTGCCGCCCAGCCACTGCACGGTATAGCCGAAAATCGGGTTCAGCTGCACATTCGGCACCTGCTTCACCTGGCCGGTAGCGGCATCGCCCACCCACAGCTGCACGCTGGTATCGACCGCGTTCTGGAACGCAAAGTGGCTGCCATCGGCCGACCACAGCGCGCCGGTGGCACAGCCCTGCGGCAGATTGACCTTGGTCTGCTGGCCACTGCCGATGTCGACCAGGGTGAAGTCGGCCACGCAGGCCGGGATGCCATAGCCACCGGGGGTGTCATGGCGGCTGCGGTTCTTCGGTTCCAGGCGCACGCCAGCCAGCTTCAGGTACGGCTGGGCGACACGGCTGATCGACGGGTAGGTCTGCGCAGTGGTCAGCAGCAGGCGCTGGCCACCCGGGGCCACGTTCGGCGCCGGCGGCGGCGGTGCCTTCAACACCTTGAGCAGGTGCTCCGGCGGCTTCGCGTAGTCTGCAAGCGCCGGGCCAGCGGCCAGCAGGCCGAAGGTGGCAACGGCAACGGCCGCCACCAGAGAGGTTCGACGGATGAGCATCCTTATCCCCTGGGTGTGAATGGGTACCCGGAATCGGGCAAGGTCCCGAATCTAGCACCGCAGGGGTTGTCGTGAATGGGCCGGAAGGGCTAGTGGCCGGATGGGGCAAAGTGGGACACGCCCGGAGAGGCCGGCAATGGACCGGCATCTGCCAGGTGTGGTCTGTCGTCACTGCTGGGCGTGCAGGTCCCAGGCAGTCAGGTAATCGGGGTCGACCACGATCATGCCACTGTTCCGCATGCGGTACTCGCCGGGCTCGGCGGGCAGGTACTGGTCGAGCATCGGCGGCAGATAGCGCTCATGGCCGTCATTCTCGTCCGCCAGCACCACGCCTTCGTCGGCGCTGATGCGCAGCACCGTACCGGCGTATTGTTCCAGCCCCTGCACCTGGCCGTCACCGCCATAGCGGGTGACGCCCACCAGCACCACCTTGCCGATCATTTCCTCGACCTTGGCATCGTCCAAGGGCGGCAGCATGGGAGTGAATTCATCGCTCATCGGTGCACCTCCGTAGCCTGCTGGACATCGTGGATGAGGTTTCCGCTTCGCAGTGCGCGTCGCTGGCAGCCGAGCAGGTGCCCAGCCCGAAGCCTCGGCATCGAGAGTGCCAGTGCGCCCATGAACCCAAGGGTTCCTGGAGCACGATGCTGCCATCGCGGGCGGAAGGGACAGGTGAAGGCCGAAATCGGTCCTCGCCGATCAGAGGGTTGTACCTGCACCCACGCTAGAATGCGCCCATGCGCACCGTACATGCCCTCCGCTACATCACCCCGTTACGGGAAGGCGGCTCCCTGCCCGCCGTGGTCGAGACCGACGACGACGGCATGGCCGTGCTGAAGTTCCGCGGCGCCGGCCAAGGCCCGAAGGCGTTGATCGCCGAGCTGATTGCCGGTGAGATGGCACGCACGCTGGGCCTGCCGATTCCGGAAATCCTGTTCGTCGAGCTGGACCGCGAGTTCGCCCGCACCGAGCCCGACCCGGAAATCCAGGAGCTGATCCGCGCCAGCGAGGGCCTGAACCTGGGCCTGGACTACCTGCCGGGTGCGATCAATTACGATCCGGCGGCGATGCCGGTGGATGCAGACCTGGCCTCGCGCATCGTCTGGTTCGATGCATTCACCAGCAACGTTGATCGCACCACGCGCAACCCCAACCTGATGGTATGGCACCGCAGGCTGTACCTGATCGACCACGGTGCGGCCATGTATTTCCATCACGACTGGGCCAACGCCGGCGATGCCTGCGAAAAGCCGTTCGTGCTGATCCGCGACCATGTGCTGCTGTCGTTCGCCAGCCGCATCGCCGGGGTGGATGCCGAACTGGCCGCGCGCCTGAGCGATGCCGAGATCGAGCGCATCGTCGGCCTGGTGCCGGACAGCTGGCTGGTCAACGAGCCGGCATTCGACAGTCCGCAGGCCTATCGCCAGGGCTACATCGACTATCTCAAGCATCGCCTGAAAGTGCGTGCGGTGTTCGTGCAGGAGGCCGTCCGTGCCCACGCTGCACACGTATGACTATGCGGTCATCCGCGTGGTACCGCGGGTGGAACGCGAGGAGTTCATCAACGTCGGAGTGATCGTCTCCTGCCCCGGCGCGCGCCATCTGGAAGCGGCCATCGAGATCGATCCGGCACGCCTGCACGCGTTCGCTCCAGCGCTTGATCAGGATGCGTTGCAACCGTGGCTGGATGCGATCGTGGCCATCTGCCGTGGTGACGCCAGCGCCGGACCCATCGCACAGCTGCCGGCGCGCGCCCGCTTTCATTTCCTCACCGCCAAGCGCAGCTCGGTTGTGCAGATGTCGAGCACGCATGTCGGCCGCACTGCCGACCCGGCGGGTGTGGTGGACCACCTGATGACGAAGATGGTGCGGGTACCGGCACCAACCGAGCAACATTGATTGGGTAGAGTCGACCGCTGGTCGACTGCCGTTCGCGGGAAGCAGGCGCACCGTCTTCGTGGCCGTACCGGTGCTCCCTACCCTCGCCCTGCACCACGAAACCAAGCCATACCAGCCCTTGTGGTTCTGCGCCGTGGTGGCCCGCTGCAGCAATGCAGGTGAGACCAGCGCTCCGCTTTGCAGGCCTGGGCGAGCTTCATCTTGTCCGGCGTTTCAGCGCCCACGATCTGGAACCGCTTCACCTGCCGCAGATTGGCCAGGTCCATGACGGTCGTCACCCCAGCTGCATCCACGCTAGGGACTCTGCCGCAACACCTCGACCGTGACGGCGAACGCCTCGATGCGATGCCATTCGATCCGCTCATACGGCAGCGATTCCACACCCATGCCGATCTGGTACCGCACCGCTTCCTCGGGCGCGGCGAAATCCCGCGATTCGTGCTGCGCTGTGGCCAGCACATAGGCAATCTGCCGATGGTCGGTAATGCCGTTGTCGATGCTGGTACGCACGATCATCTCGACCGACTGGTCCCGGGTCAGGCCGAAGCCCACCCCACCTTTTCCATAGCCTTCGCTCATCCTTCAGCTCGCCAGTTCCGGAACGCATCCGTTCGTCGGGGGAAGACCTACTTCAGCAGGTCCGATTCGGTAGGGGCCTCGCCCCTGCAGGTGTCATAGCGGCGCTGCAGCAGCGTGCGTGGCCCGGTTCCGCGCAGCTGGATGACCTTGTCCTCGCGCTCGCACGGGCTGACCTTCGCGCGCAGCACGAACCGCCCATTGTCGATATGGTCGATGTCGCGCCCGCCGATGGCCGCTTCCAATGCCTTGGCACGCACATAGCGGTTGACCTTGGCGTCGAACAGGTAGAACGCATGCGCCGGAACGTTGTAGACACCGTTGTTGTCCTGCCACACCTGCAGGTCCGGCACGCCATCGCCATTGAAATCCGAAACGGTCAGCAGCACGGCCGCCGCACCCTGGGCATCGGCGCCAGCGCGGGTCAGGCGCGGCTGCACGCCCGTGACCGCCACGTTGCGCCCGCCACGGGTCACGCCCATGCTCCGCACCCTGCAGGTCGTCACGTTGTCGGTGCCGCCGCAGTCGGCCACCTGGAAGACCACCTGCAATGCAGGCGTGATCCTGCCCTCGCCGGGCCGCAGGACGATCCTGCCCTGTTTGTCGGGCGCGGCATCGGCGGTATGCACAGCGGCCTGCGCCGGCGCCGGGGCCGCCCTGGCTTCCGCCACCAGCGCCGCCGCACCGCCGCCCTGCAGCTGGCGGGCACGCAGCAGGGTCATGTGCGTGCGGCATTGCTGTGAATCCAGCTGGGCAACGGCCGTGCTGCCTTCCGGGCAACGACTGTCGCGCTGGCGCAGCCATTGCCGCTGCAGATCGCGCAGCGCCTGCTGATCACTGGCGGTCAGCGTGGAGCGCGCCGCACTGTAGGCGGCGTTGAGCGCATCGTCGTGCACCTTGAATTCAGCGTCGACACAACGACGACGGGCGTCCAGTGCGGTGACCGCGGCCGCCATGCAGGGCGCATAGGCAGGGCTCAGAAGGCGTGCATCGCCGGCAATCAGTTCGGCACCACTGGGCACCTTGCGTGCAGCGGGCTGGGGCTGCGCCTGAGCGCTTGCCCACAGGCAGGGGCCAAGCAGAAGCAGTCCTGCCAGCAACCGGGTGCCACGCCCCGATAGGCGTTCAGAGTTCAGCATGCGTTTCCTTCCCTGGGGGGGTTGGCCGGCCCCGTCCTGTTCCGATGATGGATGCTGCCCGGTCGCCAGCGCAACTTCGGCTACAGCGGTCACAGCCCCGCGTGCGTGTTCAGGCCGGCAACCGCTAGTTCGGCAGGGCAAACGCCATCACGTAATCGCCGTTCGGGGTTTCCATGAAATGGTGGCCGCCGGCCATGATCACCACGAACTGGCGTCCGTCCTGTTCATACACCATCGGCGTAGCCTGCCCGCCCGCGGGCAGCGCCGCGTGCCACAGCTCCTTGCCGGTCTTCAGGTCGATGGCGCGCAGCAGATCATCGGTGGCGGCGGCGATGAAGATCAGCCCGCTGGCGGTTACCACCGAACCGCCGTTGTTCGGCGTGCCGATCTCGATCGGCAGGCCGGAACGGATGCCGAACGGCCCATTGCCGCGCGCACTGCCAAACGGACGATCCCACAACAGCTTGCCGGTGCGCAGGTCGATGGCACGGATGCCGCCGTAGGGAGGCTGCTTGCACAGCAGACCCGTGAACGGCAGCCGCCAGCCAGCGTTGACCTGGATGCCATACGGCGTTCCCACCTGCGGATCGCCGGCCCCCTCGCCACCGCCCCTGTCGGCACGGATCTTCTCGCGCGGCAGCCAGCCCAAGCGATCGGCTTCGGCACGTGGCACCAGCCGGTTGTAGTTGGGCATATCGTTGTAGTTGGCCACGATCACGCCGCGGCGCGTATCGATGGAAACACTGCCCCAATCCGAACCGCCGTTGTAGCCGGGGTATTCGATGGAATGGCGATCACTGCTCGGCGGCGTGTAGAAGCCTTCGTAATAGGCCTTGCGGAACTGGATGCGGCAGATCAGCTGGTCGATCGGGGTGATGCCCCACATGTCGCGCTCGGTCAGGTCATGCTCGCGGCGCAGCGTGTGGTACAGCGAGAACAGCTGCGTGGGTGAGCGCTGTTCCGGTTCGACACCGCCGACCGGCACCTTGCGCTCTTCGGCAGCGGTCAGCAGCTGGCCGTTGCGGCGGTCGAGGATGTAGAGATCACCTTGCTTGGTCGGCAGCAGGAGTGCCGGCACCTTGCCTGCCGCCGTCGGGTAATCGATCAGGCTGGCCTGCGAACCCAGGTCGTAATCCCACACGTCCTTGCGCACGGCCTGGAAATGCCAGGCCGGCTTGCCGGTGGCCACATCGATCGCCACCAGCGACGTCGCATAGCGGTTCTGGTTTTCCGTACGCGAGCCACTCCAGTAATCGCCCGCAGAATTGCCCAGCGGCAGATAGACCAGCCCCAGCGCCTCATCACCGGTCGCGGTGGTCCACATGTTCGGCGTGCCGCGCGTGTAGGTCTGCCCATGCGGCGGCAGGCCGCTGCGCTCGGGCTGGTCCATGTCCCACGCCCAGCGCAGCTTGCCGGTGATCGCGTCGTAGGCCTGGATCACGCCCGATGGCGCGTCGCGGCGCTGACCATCCAGCACCTGGTGGCCGGTGACGATCACGCCGCGCACGATGGCCGGGGGCGAGGTGATCGACACATAGCCGGGTGGCACCTCACCCATGCCGAGGGTGATGTCGACCTGGCCGTTGTTGCCGAAGTTCGCGCAGGGACGGCCGCTATCTGCATCCACTGCAATGATGCGCCCGTCCAGCGTGCCTTCGATGATGCGCGCCCAGCACGCCGGACGACTGCCCGGTGCAGCGCTGCGGCTCACGCTGGGTGGCGGCTCGGGCAACGCCAGATCGGCCGCGGCATCGGCCAGGATCGGCGCTGCCGGTTGCTCGTAGTAGCTCACACCACGGCAGGCCGCGGTGTACGGGATCGAGGCGTCCTTCACCTTCGGATCGAAGCGCCACACTTCCTTGCCACTGGCGGCGTCGAGCGCGATCAGGCGGTTACGGGCAGTGCACAGGTACAGACGGTCGCCGATCTTCAGCGGCGTGGTTTCCGCACCCCAGCGCTTCTTCGGCAGGTCACCGGTGCGGAACTGCCAGGCCAGCTGCAACGTGGCCACGTTGGCCGGGGTGATCTGCTGCAGCGGCGAATAGCGGGTGGCGGCATTGCTGCGGCCCCACGCCGGCCAGTCCCCTTCGGCAGGCAGGTCGGCCGGTTGCAGGCCGGTGGTATCCCGCGTGGGTTCCAGCCCGGCGCTGGCCGCGCCTTCCGGGAACGGCTGGTGGCCGTCCACTTCGCCGTGCGGCGCGAACGCCAACCCGAACGCCGCAACGAACACCAGCATCAGGACGCCCGCCACGCTGCGCGACAGGCGCTTTGAAACCGGTTCGCGAAGGGTCGGCGCGAGCAGCGCCAGCACGATGCCGAGCGCGGTCACCAGGCCCAGCCGCGGCACCCAGCGCCAGTAGTCGCTGCCCGATTCCCACCAGGTCCACAGCAGCGTGCCGACGAACACCAGCGCATACAGCAGCGCGCCGCTGCGGCGATTGCCGAACAACAACAGGCCACTGGCCAGAAGGCCGGCCCCGCCGATGGCGTAGTACGCAGACCCGCCCAGGCTGAGCAGCCACGCGCCGAGCCCGCCGATGACCAGGCCGAGCACGACCAGCAGCAGCGACAGCACGGTAACGAGAGGGTGCCGGGAAGCGCGGACGGGAGCAGGAGCGGACTGCGGCGTGGCGGACATCGTCGATCTCCGGGGGCAGCATGCGTCGTTATCCCACCGCCTGCGTG
>NZ_JAOCGL010000071.1:0-21236 GCF_029842485.1 Stenotrophomonas sp. GD03777 | reverse complement strand
CTCCGATACCGGCCCGCCAACCCACGGGATGCCAGCTTTTGCTTTTGCTGTTGCCTTGGCTTGAAGCATCTGCGGGTGCAGGGCGCAGCCCTGCCGAGCAACCCTCAGTGCAGCAGGGCAGCCACCGCGTCGCGGAACCCCGCCTGGGCCTGCCCGGACTCGGGCGCATGATGCAGCTGGCGCACCGCCCGTCCCAACCGTGCCGCCCCCACGAAGCCACAGCTGGCCTGCAATCGGTGCAACTGGCTGCGCAACTGGCGCTCGTCGTGCTGGTCGACCGCCTGCTCGACCGCGTCGCGCACGCCCGGCAACTCGGCCAGGAACAGTTCGCGCAGTGCGATCAGGTGGTTGCGCTGGCCATTGAGCGCTGCCAGGGCTGCGGTCTCGTCCCAGTCCTGTACGGCCAGTTCGACCGCGGCCGGGGCCTGTGCCACGAAGATCCCCGCCGGGCTATTGACCAGCGCTCGGCGCACGGCCTTCAGCAGCTGGTCGCGGCCCAGTGGCTTGACCAGGGTGTCGCTGAAACCAGCTTCGCGCAGGCGGGCGTGAATGGAGGCATCGCCGTCGGCGGTATGTGCCAGCGCCGGCGTGTCGGGATGTGAACGGCGCAACTCACGCAACAGCTGCGCGCCATTGCCGTCCGGCAGGTTGACGTCGATCAGCCACAGGTCATGCGAGCCGGGCTCGGCACTGGCCAGGGCACTGGCCAGCGAATCTGCGGTGTCCACATCCGCCGGTAACGTTTCCAACGCCGCCTTGAAAAAACCGCGGCTGATGATGTCGTCCTCGACAAGCAGGAAGCGGGGCCGTGCGGCCCGCGGGGTCATCTGCATCAGGGCTGCCTCCATGTCAGCTGTCCCAATCATCAAGCACGGCGGCCACGGGCGCAAGCGGGTCCGGGCCCCATCGGTCAGGATCTGCGACAATACGCCCCCATTTTTGCCCGCAGCCTGTTGCCACGTGGCCCGATCCCGCTCCCGCACCGACCGTACCCCGTTCCAGACCGAGATCCTCGACCTCAGCCATGATGGTCGCGGTGTCGCCCGCCGTGAAGGCGAGGGCGGCAAGGTCACCTTCGTCAGCGGCGCCCTGCCCGGTGAGGTGGTGATGGCTGAACAGACTGCCCGCAGCCGCCATTTCGACGAGGCGCGCACGCTGGAGGTGCTGCAGGCCTCGCCGCAGCGGGTGATCCCCAAGTGTCCCCATTTCGGTACCTGCGCCGGCTGCGTGCTGCAGCACCTGGACGAAGACCAGCAGATCGTCGCCAAGCAGCGCGTGCTGATGGATAACCTGGAGCGGATTGGCCATGTGAAGCCGGGCACCGTGCTTGCGCCGCTGGTCGGCGAGAGCTGGGGCTACCGCCGCAAGGGCCGCTTCTCGGTGCGCCGGGTCGAGAAGAAGGACAAGACCCTGGTTGGCTTCCGTGAACAGGATCCGCGTTTCGTCGCCGACCTCAGCCAGTGCCTGACCGTGATTCCGGAGATCGGCACCAAGGTCGAGGCGTTGTCCACCTTCATCGAAACGCTCGATGGCAAGCGTGACATCCCTCAGATCGAATTCATCGCCGGTGACCAGGCCGTGGTCCTGACCGTGCGCCACCTGCAGCCACTCAGCGATGCCGACCGCGCGGCCTGGGCCGCCTTCGGCCAGCAGCATGGCTTCGTGATCTACCTGCAGTCCGGTGGCGTGGACACCGTGCAGCCGCTGGACGGGCAGGGCGTGGCGCTGTCGTTCCGGCTGGCGCCGTGGGATGTCGAGCTGGCGTTCCGCCCGCTGGATTTCATCCAGGTCAACGCCAAGCTCAACGAGAAGATGATCGCCCACGCCCTGGACCTGCTGCAGCCGGGTGAGGACGAGCGCGTGCTGGACCTGTTCTGCGGCCTGGGCAACTTCACCCTGCCGTTGGCCCGCCGTGTGCGTGAAGTGGTGGGTGTGGAAGGCGATGCCGGCCTCGTCGCGCGTGCGCGTGAGAACGCGGAGCGCAACGGCCTGGCGAACGCGCAGTTCTTCAGCGCCGACCTGACCCAGGACCAGCGCAGCACGGCGTGGATGCGCCAGGGCTTCGACAAGCTGCTGCTGGATCCGCCGCGCTCGGGCGGGATCGAAGTGCTGCAGCAGCTGCCGCTGAAGCAGTTCAAGCGCATCGTCTACGTCAGCTGCCACCCGGGCTCGCTGGCGCGCGATGCCGGCTATCTGGTCAACGAACAGGGCTTCACCCTGGTCAGCGCCGGTGCCATGGACATGTTCCCGCACACCGCGCACGTGGAAAGCATCGCGGTATTCGAAAAGCGCTGAGCAGCTGTCATCACCCGTGGCGCATAATTGCGCCATGGGCATCGAAATCGAACGCAAATTCCTGGTCAGCAGCGATGGCTGGCGCACCGCCGCGCATCGGGTGATCCCGATGGCGCAGGGCTACATCAACGACATGGGCGCGCTCGACCGCGGCACCCAGAACGCCTCGGTGCGCGTACGCATCGAAGGCGACCACGCCGCGCTGAACCTGAAGTCGCGCACCCTCGGCCATACCCGGCAGGAGTTCGACTACCCGATCCCGGTGGAGGACGCGCGCGCACTGCTGGCGCTGTGTGTCGGCGGCCTGATCGACAAGCGCCGCCATCTGGTCGAACACGCCGGCCTGACCTGGGAAGTGGACGAATTCCTCGGTGACAACGCCGGTCTGGTGGTGGCCGAAGTCGAACTGGAAAGCGCCGATCAGGCCATCGACCTGCCGGACTGGGTCGGCGCCGAAGTGACCGATGACGCCCGCTACTACAACGTTGCCCTGGCCAGCCGCCCGTATTCACAGTGGTGAACCCCCAAAAAGGGGACGGAGGGGATTAAGTCGTCTTTACCCCGCCTGTGCGGAAAGCGACTTAATCCCCTCCGTCCCCTTTTATCGAGGAAGGCGGTCCCCATGTCGTGGACATGAGAATCGACATCTACTCCGACGTGGTCTGCCCCTGGTGCTGGATCGGCAAGCATCGTTTCCAGCAGGGCGTGCAGTTGCTGGGCGCCAATGCGCCTGAATTCGATATCCACTGGCAGCCGTTCCAGCTGGACCCGGATGCGGACGACACCCCGGTGCCGCTGCGCGAGGCCTATGCGCGCAAGTTCGGGGGCGTCGAGCGCACCGAGCAGATCCTCGGCCAGACCCAGACCACCGCGCGCGCGGAGGGGCTGCCGATGGATTTCAACCAGGGCCAGGTGCGGGTGACCACACTGCCGGCGCATCGGGTGTTGTGGCTGGCCGGCCAGCATGGCGTGCAGGATGCGGTGGGTGAAGCGCTGTTCCGCGCCCACTTCGAGCATGGCCAGAACCTGGCCGATACCGCAGTGCTGGTGAAGGCCGGCGCGGCGGGTGGCCTGGACGGTAGTGAAATCGCGCAGATGCTGGCCTCCGACCGGGGCCTGGCCGAGGTCGAAGCCAAGCTGGCGCAGGCCCATGCACTGGGCATTTCTTCGGTGCCGACCTTCGTGATCGATGGGAAGTGGGCCATTTCCGGGGCCCAACCACCCGAGGCGTTCGCCCAGGCCCTACAGCAGATCGCGGCCGAACAGGGCGCCCCGGCCACCCCGGCTGACGGCGACGAGGCCTGCGGCCCGGACGGCTGCCAGGTCTGACCGGCTCCTCAAAAGGGGACGGAGGGGATTAAAACGTATCCAGCCCCTTGGGGCCGATTGCGCCTTAATCCCCTCCGTCCCCTTTTTCTGACCACTGCGCCTGTCGGCCGGTTCTGCGACAATGCGGCACTGCGCCATGCGGGCGCGCGTTGTGGAGATCGACCATGCTGCTGATCGGCGTTGCCGGCACCGAACTGACCGCCCAGGAACGTGACTGGCTGCAGCACGACGCCGTGGCCGGAGTGGTGCTGTTCAAGCGCAACTTCGCCTCGCGCCAGCAGGTGACCGATCTAAGCGCGGCCATCCGTGCCGCTGCCCCGCGCCCGCAGCTGATCTGCGTGGACCAGGAGGGCGGCCGCGTACAGCGCTTCCGCGAGGGTTACAGCGATCTTCCGCCGCTGCAGGACATTGGTGCCCTGTACGCCACCGACCCGCAGCAGGCCCTGGCGCTGGCCGAGCAGCACGCCTGGCTGATGGCCAGTGAAGTTCGCGCCAGCGGCCTGGATCTCAGCTTCGCCCCGGTGGTCGACCTTGGCCGCGGCAACCGCGCCATCGGCAACCGCGCCTTCAGTGAAGACCCGCAGGTCGTGGCCGCGTTCACCGCAGCCTATGTGCGCGGCATGCACGCGGTCGGCATGGCTGCCACGCTCAAGCATTTCCCTGGCCACGGCACCGTGCTGGAAGACACCCACGTGGATACCGCGATCGATCCACGCGCGCTGGACGAACTGCGCGCGCAGGACCTGGTGCCGTTCCAGGCCGGCATCGCCGCCGGTGCCGATGCGGTGATGATGGCGCACGTGATCTATCCGCAGGTGGCAGCGGAGCCCGCCGGCTATTCCCCACGCTGGATCCAGGACATCCTGCGCGGCGAACTCGGCTTCCGCGGCGTGGTGTTCTCCGATGACATCGGCATGGCCGCCTCGCACAGCGCCGGCGGCGTGCCGGCACGCGTGCACGCGCACCTGGACGCCGGTTGCGACGTGGTGCTGGTCTGCCATCCGGAACTGGTCGATGAAGCCCTGCATGCGGTGCAGGGACGCTCCCTCAATACTGCTGCGCTGCTGGGCCTGCTCGGCCGCGGCGCACTCGGCTGGGACGGCCTGCTGGCCGATGCCCGCCATGGCGACACCCAATCCCGTCTGCTTGAAACCCTTGGAAGAACCGTCTGATGCCCAACCTCACCATTTCCCAGGCCCTGGCCCAGGCTGACCTGCTGGTCGACCGCCCCACCATCGACAAGGCCATCGCTGCTATCGCCGACGCCATCTCGCGCGATTACAAGGGCGAGGTGCCGTTGTTCCTGTCGATCATGCATGGTGCGCTGCCGTTCGCCGGCCAGCTGGCGCTGGAACTGGGTGCGCGCGGCCAGGACGTGCAGTTCGATTACCTGCACGCCACCCGCTACCGCGGCGAAACCACCGGCGGTGACCTGGTCTGGAAGCACAAGCCGGCCACCTCGCTGTTCGGCCGCCGCGTGCTGCTGGTCGACGACATCCTCGACGAGGGCTACACCCTGCAGGGCGTTCGCACCTGGTGCCTGGAACAGGGCGCGACCGATGTGCGCATCGCTGCGATGACCGTGAAGAAGCACGACCGTGCGCTGCCTGACGTGACCGCCGATTACGCGGGCATCGAGCTGCCGGACCGCTACGTATTCGGCTTCGGCATGGACGTCAACGAGACCCTGCGCTGCGTGCCGGCCATCTACGCAATGAAGGAATAACGGCGCGGCCGCACGCGGCGCGTCTTTTCCATCGCCGGCATCCTCGGGTGCCGGCGTTCGTCTTTTCATGGAGTGCTTCTAATGCAACAGATCGCCCTGGCCGTGATCGGCGGTACCGGTGTCTACAACCTGGCCAAGCTTGACGACGTGCAGACCCACGAGGTCGACACCCGCTTCGGCCGCCCATCGGGCCCGGTGCGCGTGGGCACGCTGCTCGGCCATCGCGTGGCGTTCCTGGCGCGGCATGGCGAGGGGCATTCGCTGCCGCCGCACAAGATCAACTACCGCGCCAACCTGGCTGCGCTGCAGCAGCTGGGCGCGCAGCGGGTGCTGGCATTGAACACGGTGGGTGGCATCACCGAGAACTTCGGTCCGCGCGTGCTCGCCTGCCCGGACCAGATCATCGACTACACCTGGGGCCGCATCAGCACGATCTGTGAAGAAGAAGGCTCCGACGTGGTCCACGTCGATTTCGGCCATCCGTACACGCCGTTGCTGCGCAGCAAGATCCTGGCGGCAGCCAAAGTGACCGGTGTCACGGTCCATGACGGTGGCTGCTATGGCGCAACGCAGGGCCCGCGCCTGGAAACCATCGCCGAAATCGCCCGCATGCGCCGCGACGGTTGCGATCTGGTGGGCATGACCGGCATGCCGGAAGCCGCACTGGCGCGGGAGCTGGGGCTGGATTATGCCTGCCTGGCGATCATCGCCAACTGGGCCGCCGGCTGCGGTGATGGCGAGGAGATTACGATGGCCGAAGTGCTGGCCAATGTGCAGGCGGCCAGCAACGGACTTCCGGAACTGGTGGGCGAATTGGCGCGGGGGTGATTGTCTTCCCCGAGCAAGCTTTGCATACTCAGCTTGTGCGCGGGTTCAGCGTACACCACCCATTCATTGCATAAGGTCTCGCATCACCATGCCGAACGGTACCGTCAAGTGGTTCAACGACGCCAAGGGATTTGGCTTCATCTCGCCGGAGGATGGCAGCGCCGACGTGTTCGCGCACTTCTCCGCCATCAACTCCAAGGGCTTCCGCAGCCTGCAGGAAGGCCAGCGTGTCACCTATGACGTGACCCAGGGCCCGAAGGGCGCCCAGGCTTCGAACATCACGCCGGCCGAGTGATCCACTCGACAGTGCGTTGAAAACCCCGCTCCGGCGGGGTTTTTTTTGCCCTGCGACAAGAATTGCGCTGCCGTGGGCGGAGGCCCCGCTGGGCATCCGGATTTGTGCTCGGGCACAATGCGCCCATGAAGGAACGACTGCGCATCGCCGTGATCGGCTACGGCACCGCTGGACAGGCATTGTCCATCCTGCTCTCCCGTGATGGCCACGAGGTGGAGATCTTCGAACGTGTGCCCACGCCGGGACCGGTTGGCGCCGGTTTCCTGCTGCAGCCCAGCGGCCTGCAGGTGCTGTGGCAGATGGGCCTGCTTGACGCCGTGCGCGCGCATGCCGCGCCGGTGCATCGCCTGTACGGCGATACGCCGTGCGAACGCGCAGTGATGGACATGCGCTACGCCGGCCTGGACGCGCGCCTGCACGGCCTTGGCATGCAGCGCGGCGCCCTGTTCTCGTTGCTGGATGATGCGCGTGCAGGTGCGGGCCAGCTGCATGCCGGCGTCAGCATCGCTGCAGTGGATGCCGAGCATGGCCGCCTGCGTGACAGCGAAGGGCGCCTGCACGGTGCGTTCGACCTGGTGGTGGCCGCCGATGGTGCGGCCTCGACGCTGCGCGGCACGATCAAAGACGGTAACGGACTGGATCGCGTGTATCCGTGGGGTGCGCTGTGGTGCCTGTTGCCGGCCGAAGACTGGCCACACCTGCAGGAGCTGCGGCAGCGCTACGTGGCCGCACGCAAGATGATCGGGCTGTTGCCGGTCGGTACGCGGCCCGGTGATGACACGCCGCGCCTGAGCTTTTTCTGGAGCCTGCCACGCGACGATTTCGAACGTTGGCAGGCCGACGGCATGACGCCCTGGCTGGACGAACTGCATGCGCTGTGGCCGCAGGCCAGTGCACGCTTCGCGCATCTGCGTGACGCCGGCCAGCTGGCACGGGCCGTCTACCGCGACGCAGTGATGACGCGCTGGCATCACGGCCGCATGGTGCTGGCCGGCGATGCCGCGCATGCGATGAGCCCACAGCTGGGCCAGGGCGTGAACATGGCGCTGCTCGATGCGCTGGCGCTGCGCGATGCCTTGCGCGCGCATGGTGGCGGTGCCGCGGCATTGCAGGCCTACCAGGCGCAGCGCAGGGCACACGTTGCGGTCTACCAGCGCTGGAGCCGTTGGCTGACGCCGCTGTTCCAGTCCGATCGCGATGCCTGGGCCAAAGCGCGCGACGTGCTGCTCGGCCCGATGGGGCGCCTGCCGGGTGGACGTGGTCACATGCTGCGTGTGCTCAGCGGTACCCAGCATGGCTGGTTCGGTTCGCTCGCGCTGGATCCGGCTTTCGTCGACGCGCTGGCCACTGCGGCGCAGGTGCCTCGCATCAACGCGATCACAGCCACTGCGTGAAACGCGTCGTCACGTGAATTAACGGTTGCCTCACTGCGCATATGCGAGAAGTAGGTTGCACGCGATTGCGCGTCGCCCGTTTTCCTTTCCGTGATCAACATCGCGCGTGGCCCGGGAGGCGCTGCCGTCGCGGCCTGTTGCGGCCCGGATGTGCCGCCTGTTGTCGAAGAGGAGGATGCCATGTTGTTCGCGGTCGAGGAGCTGGAATCGGAGATCTGCAAGCTGCGCGGTCTGTTGCAGATGCTGCACGAGGACCAGCCCGACGTACTGGAGGACGTGTTCGAGTTCCATGTCGGCAGCCTGATCAGTCATGCGTCGCCTGAGCACCACACGCGCATCCGCACCTGCGCGCAGGAGATGCTGGCGGCGATCCAGGCATTGCCGCGGCGACGGGAAGAGGACACGCCTGAGTTCCAGCTGATGCCGCAGCTGGATATCCGTCCGGCCTGATTCAAGCCAGGGGCAGTGCCACCAGGCCGTTGTCCACGCAGGCGACCATCTGTTCGCCGGCAGCGGGAACAGGAACGATTCCGGCGGTGAACGCGGAGAAGGCCGGCAGGAGCGTCATCCTGTCACGCAGCCAGAATGCGGGGAAGCGCCGCCGCAACGGAGGCAAAGCGATCTGTGGATGCAGATGCCCGGCGATCACATGCAGCTCCGCATCGGGCACCGGCTCATGCCGAAGCAGGAACGGTGGCAACCGTACTTCGTCGTGGATCTGCACCTGCAGCTCGGCATGCGGCAGCTGCCGGTCATGATTTCCGCGCAGGACATGCACGTCCAGTGCGGCATTGCGTTCGCGCCATCCCAGCCATTGCTGGTACCACGCAGCACGATGCGCCGGGCCGTGCAGGATGTCGCCCAGGATCCACACCTCGCGGCAGGCACGCGCGTCCAGCAGCCCCTGCAGGCGTTGCAGGTCCTTGCCGGTACCGCCGCCGGGCAGCGCGATGCCTGCGCGGCGGAAGACATCGGCCTTGCCCAGGTGCAGGTCGGCGAGCAGCAGTGCCTGCCGCGCGGGCCAGTACAGTGCACGCGCGCCAAGCAGCACCAGCGGCTCGCCTGCGCGCAGCAGCGGCAGTTCATCGGCCATGCCGACGCTCCAGCTGCTGGGCCACGCGTTGCACCCGGGTACGCCAGTCTTCGTTGCTGAACTGCCCGCGCAGGCGTTCGGCCCACAGCGGGAAACCCAACGGCGTGAGTGACGCCGGGCGCTGCACCGAGAGGGTCTGCATCCGAATCCTGGCCAGTACCTGTTGCAGCCCCGGCATGTCGAGGCTGTCATTCAGCACTTCCTGTTCCGCCAGCGCCAGCAGCAGGTGATCCGGGTCGTGCTCGCGCAGTACGTCGTAGAGCAGTCCCGCGGATGCCTGCAGCTGGCGCAGTGCCCGTGGCATGCCACCGGGCAGGCTGGGGACCAGCAGGCCGGCGACGCGTGCGATGCCGCGGAACTGGCGACGCGCCAGCTCGCCCAGGTTCACCGCAGCACGCAGATCATCCAGCAGCTGATCGGTGGAGAACAGCGCCCGCCATTGCGCCGCATCCAGATCGATGGCCTGTGCCGGTGCCAGCACCAGGCCGTGATCGTTCACCGCATAGCCGATGCTGTTGCGCTGCCGGCGGGTACAGCGCAGCGCCAGCAGGGCGGCCAGCGCCTCATGCACGTGGCGGCCCGCAAAGGGATAGACGAACAGGAACTGGCCTTCGCGACGACGCACATCCTCCACCAGCAGATGGGCTGGGCCGGGAAGCGCCGACAACCGCTGCTGCAGTGCCAGCAGGGGTGACAGCCAGCGTGACTCGGCGCTGTCGTCAGCACCGGACAGTACCCACTCCAGCTCGCGGCCCAGCGGCATCGACAGCGGCAACTGGCCGCCCTGCCAGCGCGGCACGATCCCCTCACCGCGTCCTCGTGCCAACCGGACGAAGGCAGTCATGTCGCGCAGCTGCACCAGCTCCAGCAGGCGCCCGGCGAACTGGAAGCGGTCGCCACGGCGCAGGCGGCTGGCGAACTGTTCCTCCACGGCGCCCAGGCTGCCGCCGCGCAGGAACTGCACGCGCACGCTGCCATCGCTGCTGATGGTGCCGATCGACAGCCGATGACGCAGCGCCTGGCGACGGTCGTGCATGCGGTACCACCCATCGGCATCACGCACGACCTTGTGGAAATCGGGGTACTGGGCCAGCGCTTGGCCACCCTGCACGACGAATGTGAGCACGGCCTGCCACTGGTCGTCGCCGAGCGACGCGAAGGCATGGGTACGCCGCACCTGCGCCAGCAGGTCGGCGCTGTCGAAGCCGCCCGCCAGGGCGCGGCTGACCGCATGCTGGGCCAGCACATCCAGCGGCAGCGTCGGCGGCCTGCGCGCTTCGACCACGTTCCCGGCCAACGCACGGCGCACGGCGGCGTACTCGGCCAGTTCCAGCGCATGGCTGGGCACGCACAGGATGGAACCGCTGGCACCCGGGCGGTGCCGTGCGCGTCCGGCGCGCTGGCGCAGGCGCGCCACGCCCTTCGGGCTGCCCAGCTGCAGTACCTGCTCAACCTCGGGGAAGTCGACGCCGAGGTCGAGGCTGGAGGTGGCAACCACGCAGCGCAGCGCGCCCGCGCGCAGGCCATCCTCCACCTGCTGGCGCAGCACCGGGTCCAGCGAGCCGTGGTGCAGCGCAAGCGTGTCCGGTTCTTCCGGCCAGACTGCGGCCAGCGCCTGATGCCACAATTCAGCTTGCGCGCGCGTATTGGTGAACAGCAGGCTGCTGCGTGCCTGCATCAGTGCATCCAGCACGCGTGGCAGCTGCGCCAGGCCCAGATGCCCGGCCCAGGGGAAATGTTCGCCAGGGTCCGGCAGCACGCTGCGCACGCTCACTGCGCGAGGGCGTACGCCCTGCACGATCGGTGCATCCGGTTGCCCGGGCAGCAGTACATCGCGCGCCTCATCCAGATTGCCCAGCGTGGCCGACAGTCCCCACAGCTGCGATGCAGGCGCGGCCTGGCGCAACACTGCCAGGTTCAACTGCAGCAGCACACCGCGCTTGTTGCCCAGCAGTTCGTGCCATTCGTCCACCACCATGCAGCGCAGCCGCTGCATGCGCGGCAGCGTATCCGGATAGCTCAGCAGCAGCGCCAGTGATTCCGGCGTGGTCACCAGTACGTCGATGCGGCCCTCGCGCGCCTGGCGCCGCTCGCGGTTGCTGGCGTCACCACTGCGCAGGCCGACACGCCAACCCAGCCCCAGCCCATCGACCACGGTCTGCAGCGCGCGCGCGGTGTCGCTGGCCAACGCGCGCAAGGGGGTCACCCACAGCACCTGCAGCGGGCGGACCGCGCTGGCGCGGCGGGGGGAGGGGGGCGGGTCGATCATGGCCTGCAGCAGCGGTCCGCCGAACATCGCCAGTGTCTTGCCGCTGCCTGTGGGTGTATGCAGCAGCCCGGATTCGCCGGCGAGATAGTGACGCCACATCGCGCGCTGGAACGGCAGTGAGCGCCAGCCTCTGGACGCGAACCAGTCTTCCAGCCGGCGCAGTGCCTGGCTGCGGTTCATCGTGCCAACGCCTGCAGCGTGGCCAACTGATCGGCTTCGCTGGCGGGCTTGTCGTGGCGCCAGCGCAGGATGCGCGGAAAACGCACGGCGATGCCCGACTTGTGCCGGCTGCTGCGGTTGACCGCCTCGAAGCCCAGCTCGAAGACGTGTTCGGCGCGAACGCTGCGCACCGGGCCGAAGCGCTCGCGGGTGTTGGCGCGGATCCAGCGATCAAGCGCGAGGATTTCCTTGTCATCCAGGCCCGAATAGGCCTTGGCGACCGGTACCAGCGTGTCGCCGTCCCAGACGCCGAAGGTGTAGTCGGTGTACAGCGTGCTGCGCCGCCCATGGCCGGCCTGCGCGTACAGGAGCACCGCATCGATGGTGAGCGGATCGACCTTCCATTTCCACCAGTCACCGCGGCGGCGTCCGGCCTGGTAGGGCGAGGCATGCCGTTTCAGCATCAGTCCTTCCACGCCGCGTTCGCGTGCCACGTCGCGCATTGCCGCCGCCTGGAGCCAGTCGTCGGCGTCAACGCCCGGTGAGAGCTGGATCCGTGCATCGTTCAGTGCACCGACGACCTCGGCGAGACGCGCGCGCCGCTGCTGCAGCGGACGTTCGCGCAGGTCTACGCCATCGAGTTCAAGCAGGTCATAGGCGAGCACCCGCACCGGCGTGTTGCGCAGGGTGGCCGCACCGGGTTTTCGGCGCTGGATGCGCGTCTGCAGCGCAGTGAAGGCACGCGGCAGGTCCGCGGCTTCGTCCCAGGCCAGCAGCTCGCCGTCCAGCACGCAGCCATCGGGAAGCGCCATCGCTGCCTGTTCGATCTCGGGGAAGCGGCCATCCAGCCGCTCTTCGCCGCGTGACCACAAGGCGACCTCGCCGCGCCGGCGCAGCAGCTGCAGGCGGATGCCATCCCACTTCCATTCCAGCAGCCAGTCATCGATCGGGCCGAGTCGTTCGGTAGGGCATCCCTCCAGTGGCGAGGCCAGGAAGAACGGATAGGGCTGCTGCCGGTCCAGCGGCAATTCATCCGGCGACAGCAGCTGTGCCAGAACGCCGGGCGAGGGCACCCACTCGCCCAGCATGCGCTGGGCGATGCGTGCGATGTCCAGGCCGGACCACTCGGCCAGCGCCTGCTGCACCAGTCGCTGCGACACGCCAACGCGCAGGGCGCCGGTCAGCAGCTTGTTGAATACCAGGCGTTCGCCGCTGCACAGTTGCTGCCAGCCGGCGACGATCGCCGCGCGACGCACCGCCTCGGGTTGGTTGGCGACCGCCAGCAGGTGCTGTTCGATGCATTCGGCCAGGGGCCGGTCAGGCGAAGGGTGTGGTGGGTCGTCCAACAGCAGGGTCAGCGTTTCGGCCAGGTCACCCACCTGCGCATAGCTGTCTTCCACCAGCCACGGTGGCAACCCTGATTGCTCGGCGATCCACGCGCGCAGTTCGCCACTGGCGGCGATCTTCCGGCGCGCGCCGCCCACCTTGCCACCACTGAGCAGGTACAGCGCCCACGCCGCATCGTGTGCGCCTGCCTGGCGGAAGTAGTCGACCAGCGCTGCGCGCTTGTCCAGCGTGGCAGTGCTGCGGTCCAGGCGTTGGTAGAGCGCTGCGAAGGACTTCATTCCTCGCTCCCGAAATCGGTACGGAAGGCCTCGGCAGCCACGCCGCGCTCGCGCAGGAACGGAATCAACGCATCGGTATTGCCATGGGTGGCGATCACCCGCTGCGCGCCGGTCTGTTGGATCGTCTGCAGCAGTGCTGGCCAATCGGCGTGGTCGGAAATGACGAAGCCTCGATCGACGTTGCGGCGGCGACGGTTGCCGCGCAGTTGCATCCAGCCCGAGGCGAAGCCCAGCTGGTGACGGCCGAAGCGGCGCATCCAGGGCGTGCCCGCAGCCGAGGGCGGGGCCAGGATCAACTGGCCGGCGGCATCGGGCTGGCGGCCCTGTTCGGCCACGGTGAGCGTCTCCAGCATCGGTACGCCGGCCTGCCGGTACACCGCCACGCCATTGGCGATGGCGCCATGCAGCCAGGCCGGCCGATCGTCCAGTGGCCGCAGCTCTGCCAGCACCCGCTGTGCCTTGCCCAGCGCATAGCACAGCAGGATCGCAGCCTCGCCGCGTTGTTCGCATTCGCGGCGCCACGCCAGGATTTCGGCAGCAACGGCCGAAGTGTCCGGCCAGCGGTAGATCGGCAGGGCGAAGGTGGCTTCGGTGATGAAGGTATCGCAGGGCACCACTTCGAACGGCGCACAGGTTGGGTCAGGCTGCCGCTTGTAGTCGCCGGAGGCGACCCAGACCTGCCGCCCGTCGTCGATGCGCACCTGCGAAGATCCCAGGACGTGACCGGCTGGATGCAGCGATACTTGTACCCGGCCCAGGCGGAACGGCACGCCCTCGACGTGCGCCTGCACCGGAACATCGCCCAGGCGCCAGCGCAGGATCGGCAGGCTGCCTTCGCTGCAGTGGTACTCGCCCATGCCCGGGCGGGCGTGATCCCCGTGGCCATGCGTGATGACCGCGCGCGCTACCGGTCGCCAGGGATCAATGTGGAAATCGCCGGCGGCGCAGTACAGCCCTTCCGGGCGCAGCACCACCAGATCGTCGTTGGCTGCCATGCGATCACTGTGGCCTGCTGCTCGTGCAGACGGTGAGAACCGGCCTGAACACGGGCTTGGCAAGTCATGCGGCACAATCGGACCGCATACCTCTTGCCGCCAGGATGGACCGGATGAGTGGACCAAGCTTCAGCAGCGACGCGCCCTACGAAACCCATGTGGTGTTGAACCAGCCGCCACCGTTCGCGGGGCGCCAGTTGTGGACTGACGACGTGGCGCTGATGGAAGCCGTGCAACGCGAAGGCGCTGGCAGCTTCGCGCCACGCCTGGCGGTCTATGGCGCGCTGGCCGGCGACGAGCTGTACCGGCTTGGCTTCGATGCCAACCGCGATCGCCCACGCCTGCGCACGCATGATGCGCAGGGTCATCGCATCGATACGGTGGAGTTCCACCCGGCCTATCACCAGTTGATGGAGACGGCGAAATCGCACGGTGTCGCCGGCTTGTCCTGGCATGAACCGCAACCCGGCGCGCATGTCGCGCGTGCGGTGTTGAGCTACCTGCACCACCAGGCCGAGGCCGGCACCAGTTGCCCGTTGACGATGACCCATGCAGCAGTAGCGGTGCTGCACACGCAGCCGCATCTGGCCGAGTGGGCACGCAAGGCCGCAGCGCCGGTCTATGACGCGCGCGACGTGCCGGTGGCTGACAAGGCCGGCATCACCCTGGGCATGGGCATGACCGAGAAGCAGGGCGGCTCGGATGTGCGCTCCAACAGTACGCGCGCCGAACCGATCGATGGTGAGCGCTATCGCCTTGTCGGCCACAAGTGGTTCTTTTCCGCACCGATGTGCGATGGCTTCCTGGTGCTGGCGCAGGCGCCGGGAGGACTGACCTGCCTGCTGATGCCGCGCCGGCTGGCCGACGGTGACCGCAACGCATTCCGGTTGATGCGGTTGAAGGACAAGCTTGGCGACTGGGCCAATGCCTCCAGCGAAGTCGAGTTCTGCGGCGCGCAGGCATGGCGGGTGGGCGAGGAGGGGCGTGGCGTGGCCACCATCATCGGCATGGTGATGATGACCCGCCTGGATTGCATGCTGGGCGCAGCGGCGGAAATGCGCATGGCGTTGGCGCAGGCGTTGCACCACGCACGCCATCGCCGCACCTTCGGCAAGCTGCTGGTCGAGCACCCGTTGATGACCAATGTGCTGGCCGACCTGGCACTGGAATCGGAAGCGGCCACGGTACTTTCGATGCGCATCGCACGCGCGGTGGATCGCGCCGCCGTGGATGCCAACGAAGCTGCGCTGGCACGGGTGGGAACGGCGCTGGGCAAGTACTGGCTGTGCAAGCGCGCGCCGGCCTTCGTCAACGAAGCGCAGGAATGCCTCGGCGGCGCAGGCTATGTGGAGGAATCGATGCTGCCGCGGCTATACCGGCAGGCGCCGTTGAATTCGATATGGGAAGGCAGTGGCAACATCCAGTGTCTGGACGTACTGCGCGCGCTGGCACGTGAACCGGAGGCACTGGCGGCGCTGCGCGCCGAGCTGGCAGCGGTGGCCGATCATGATGCGCGCTACGCGGCGGCGCTGCAGCGTTGGGCAGCGGCGCCGGCACCGGATGAGTCGCAGGCGAGGCTGTTCTGCGAGCGCACTGCGCTGCTGTTGCAGGCAGCGTTGATGTTGCGGGCGGGCAGTCCAATGGCTGAAGCGTTCGTGTCCAGCCGGCTGGAAGGGCAGCATGGGCTGGTGTTCGGGACGCTGCCGGCGGGTGTGGATCTGTCGGCAATGCTGGCGCGCGCGCTGCCGTAGGGCGGCCAACGGCGAAGCCCCTCGTGGTGGCCGCTGATACTGATGGGTGGGCCGCGCGGGCGCCGTGAATACGTCCTTGTAGGCTCGGGCGCGCCATCCATGGCGCCTACGCCCCTGCGCAACCTACCCGCGCGTCCTTGGACACTTTCCGTACGCGTCCAGCACGGAATCAACAGAAAGAGCAGAGAGCGAAAAGCAGAAAAGCCGCGGCAGTGCCGCGGCTTTTCCTGTAGCGCCGAGACGATGCCCGGCTGCCGGTAGGCCTTAGTGCTTGGCTTCTTCCTTGGCGGCGTTGGCCTTGGCGTCATTGGCGACATCACGGGCCTTGTCAGCAACCTTCTGTGCGGCGTCCGCAGTGGCGTCGCTGGCATGTGCAGCGGCGTCGGTGGCCGCAACCTTGGCCTTGTCTGCGGCGTTTGCGGTGGCGTCTGCGGCCTTGTCCAGTGCCTGCTGGGTATCGGCGGCGGCCTGCTCGGAAGCGGCAGCGGTCTTGTCGGCAGCGTTGCGGGTGGCTTCGGCGGCCCTGTCCACGGCGTCACGGGCGGCAGCGCCGGCGCTGTCGGCGGCCTGCTGCGCGTCCTGCTTGGCCTGTTCGGCTTCCGGACCCTTGCAGGCGGCCAGGGCCAGCAGCAGGGAGGCGGCCAGCAGCGTGGTGGTGATCGGGCGAATCTTCATGGCGGTCTCCGGTACTGCAATGGATGGGGACGCCAGCCTATTCATGCCGTTGTGAAGACGGGGTCGCGATCCGAGGCGCGCGCAGGCAGCAGGCCAAAGAAAAAGCCGCTGGCGAACCAGCGGCTTTTCCAGAACAGCCTGAAGAAAGAAGTTATTACTTCTTGGCTTCTTCAGCAGCGTCCTTGGCCTGCTCAGCGGTAGCTTCGGCAGCCTTGGCAGCGTCCTTGGCTTCGCCAGCAGCAGCGTCGGTCGCGGCAGCAGCGGTGTTGGCAGCAGCGTCGGTCGCAGCGTCAGCAGCGGTGGCGGCGGTGTTGGCAGCCTGCTGGGCAGCGTCGGCGGTCTGGGCGCCGGCAGCGGCGGCCTGGTCGGCAGCAGCCTGGGCTTCGGTGGCGGCTTCGTTGGCCGAAGCAGCGGCGTCCTGGGCAGCTTCCTGCTTCGAGCAGGCGGCCAGGGCCAGAGCCAGGGACATCGCGACCAGCAGCTTGTTGATGCTCATTGTGTAAATCCTCGTCGTTAGAATTAGGCAACGCGCATGCTGCGCGCCGACAACATGATGACAAGCCAAGATTGGGTGTCAAGCGATCCCGCATTCATTTTTGCGAAATCGTCGTTAAATCTTTTTAAATCAATTCGATGGCGATGGCTGTTGCTTCACCACCACCGATGCACAGGGTGGCAATGCCGCGCTTGCCACCGCGCGTGCGCAGGGCGTTGACCAAGGTCACCACCAGGCGTGCACCGGAGGCACCGATGGGATGGCCCAGTGCGCAGGCCCCGCCATTCACGTTGAGCTTGTCGTGCGGGATGCCCAGTTCACGCATCGGTGCCATCGCCACCACGGCGAAGGCCTCATTGATTTCGAACAGGTCGATCTGGTCCAGCGACCATCCGGTCTTGGCCAGCAGTGTGTGGATCGCGCCGATCGGGGCGGTGGTGAACCATTCTGGTTCCTGCGAATGGGTGGCGTGGCCGACGATGCGCGCCAGCGGGGTAATGCCACGTGCGTTGGCGTCTTCCTCGGTCAGCAGTACCACTGCGGCGGCGCCGTCGGAGATGCTGGAGGAGCTGGCGGCGGTGACGCTGCCGTCCTTCTTGAAGGCCGGGCGCAGGGTCGGGATCTTGGCGATGTCGGAGCGGCCGGGTTGCTCGTCGGTGGCGACCTCGACCTCACCCTTGCGGGTGGCGACCTTCACCGCGACGATCTCGTCGGCGAATGCCCCATTGGCCTGTGCGGCCTGTGCGCGCTTGACCGATTCGATCGCGTAGGCGTCCTGTTCCTCGCGGCTGAACTGGTACTTGTCCACGGCGCATTCGGCGAATTCACCCATGGCCTTGCCGTCGTAGGCGTTGACCAGGCCGTCGTGGGCCATGTGGTCGATCGCCTGGAAGTTGCCGAAGCGGTTGCCGGTACGCGAGTTGGGCAGCAGGTGCGGGGCGTTGGACATCGATTCCATGCCACCGGCGATCACGATGCTGGCCGAACCGGCCTTGATCAGGTCATGGCCGAGCATGATGGTCTTCATGCCCGAGCCGCACACCTTGTTGAGGGTGGTGGCACCGGTCGACAGCGGAATGCCGGCGGCGATCGCCGCCTGGCGGGCGGGCGCCTGGCCGAGGTTGGCCGGCAGCACGCAGCCCATGAGGACTTCAGAGACGTCGCTGGCCGGCACGCCCGATTGTTCCAGGGCGGCCGCGATGGCGGCCGCGCCGAGGGTCGGGGTCGGCACGCCGTTGAACTGGCCGAGGAAGGAGCCGATGGCGGTGCGCTTGGCGGCGGCGATGACGATGTTGGACATGGCAATCTCGTTGATGCGTAAGCAATGTTCGGAAAGGAGACCGAGGACGTTGGAAGCGCCGCGATTTCCCGGCAGACTGCGTGGGGGTCGACCCAAGTATAGAGGGTCGGGGAGGGCCGCCGCTGGGCGGCACCGCATGCCTGCCGGGATGTAGGCAGGCCAACGTTCATGGGAAGGAATCGATGGAACGCACGATGATGGTGAGGTCGGCGCTGGCGTCGGCGCTGGCGATGGCATTGACGGCATGTGGTGGCGGCGGAGGCGGCGGCAATGTCCGCATCGATCCACCCCCGACCACCCCGACGCCCCCGACCACGCCCCCGCCGACCACACCGACCACACCGCCTCCGGCCAAGCCGCAGGAGCCGGCCTTCGACGCGCACCTGTCCGTGACCAATGCGCGTGCCGCACAGGCCGCCGGCCTGACCGGGCAGGGGGTGCGCATCGGCATCGTCGATTCGGGCGTGCAGCGCAACGCAGTGGCGCTGAACGGGCGCGTGGTCGCCAACCTCAACTACATCGACCCCGCCCGCAACAACCTGCAGGTGGACGACGTGGTGGGCCACGGCACGGCGGTGGCCAGCCTGGCCGCGGGTGCTTCGGTGGGATCCTGGCCGGGCGGCATCGCCCCCGGCGCACAGATCGTTTCGGCGCGGATCATCGCCGACAAGCCGCCCGTCGATGACGGCAGCGGCAAGGGCAATTCCTTCAGCGGCCCATTGGGCGTGGCGCAGGTCCACCAGGACCTGATCAGCTACAACGTGAAGGTGATGAACAATTCGTGGGGCGGCCTGTACTGGACCGACCTGCCGACCACCGCGCAGGTGGCGGCCGAGTACCGGCCGTTCGTCATCAACCATGGCGGCCTGGTGGTGTTCGCGGCCGGCAACGATGCGCGTCCCGAGCCGAGCAGCCTGGCCGCGCTGCCCAGCCAGCTGGGCGTTGCCGGCTCGCTGCCGGCGGCCGATCTGGAGCGCGGCTGGCTGGTGGCCACTGCGGTGGATCCGTATGCACCGGGCACGCTGGCCAGCTACGCCAATGCCTGCGGCCAAGCCGCGCGCTACTGCCTGGCGGCGCCGGGCAGCGCGGTCTATCCCGATGCCAACGGCGGCAGCTATTACTGGAACTACGGCACGTCCTTCGCCGCCCCGCTGATTTCCGGCGCCGCCGCCCTGGTCTGGCAGCGCTACCCGTACTTCGACAACGACCTGGTGCGGCAGACCCTGCTGGGCACCGCCAAGGACATCGGTGCGCCCGGCGTGGATGCGGTGTTCGGCTACGGCCTGCTCGACATCTCGCGGGCGATCAAGGGGCCGGAGCGCTTCGACTGGGGCGATGTGGTGGCCAATGTCGATGCGCCATCGAGTGGCTCGCTGTGGAGCAATGACATCGTCGGCAGCGGTGGCCTGGTCAAGCAGGGCGGGGGAACCCTGGTGCTGGGGGGCAACAACAGCTACAGCGGTGCCACCCGCATCGAGCGCGGCATCCTGTCACTGCAGAACGGCAGCGTGATCCGCTCCAACGTGACGATCCTGGCGCAGCCCGATCCGGATTCGACCGGCCTGCAGTTCAATGGCGGTACGCCGCGCGTGATCGGCAATGTGGTCAACGGCAGCAGCGTGTTCCTGACCACCGGCAACACCACCGGCACCATCGAGGGCAACTACACCCAGCAGGCCGGCGCGCAGCTGATGATCGCGCTCGGTGCCAATGCGCTGCAGGTCACCGGCAACGCCACGATCAACGGGGGCGTGCGCGTGCACGGCTTCGTCTCCGGCTATGTGCCGCAGAACGGCAGCCGCCAGGACCTGATCCACGCCGCCGCCGGCCTCAGCGGCACCTTCAGCAGCCCGGCCACCTCCAGCGGCCTGCAGGGCCTGTCGCTGCTGCAGAGCAGCTATGGATATGACAGCAACAACGCTTGGTTGAACCTGACCCAGGTCAGCGTCACGGCGGCCGCGACCGGGCTCACGGCCTCGGCGCAGTCGGCTGCGCAACGCGTGGACAGTGCGTTCAGCGTGCTTGATGGCGATACGACGCTGCAGGGCTCGGCCTTCGGTACGGCCGCCGGTGCGCTGCAGTGGACCGGCGGTGGCAGCAAAGGCCTCGAGGCCAGTTTGCAGAGCCTGTCCGGACAGGCGCATGCGCGGGCCGAGTCGGCCACCTTCGACAGCATCGACATGTCACGCCGCGCGATCGCCGAGCGCTTTGATCGCGTGCAGACGGCGCCGCGCCTGCGCGGGGCCTGGCAGAGCGCGCTCGGCGAAGCCGGGCAGGGCAGTTTCGCCGGCAATGCCGCCGACAGCCGCGGTTGGATGGCCGGCCAGGACCTGCCACTGGGCAGCAATGGGCTGATGGGCGTGGCCTTTGGCGAAACCCGCAGCAATGGTGGCAGCAGCGTCGGTGGTGATCGTGGGCGTGATCGCCAGGCGCAGGCGCAGCTGTATGCCGGCTGGAACCTGGGCCGGGGCTATGCGCTGGCGCAGGTCGGCAGCGGCCAGTTCACCCGGGCGCTGGATCGCCAGTTGCTGCTGGGCGCCGGCGCCTACGGTGTCTCTGCACGTTACGGCGGACGTTTCAGCAGTGCCAGTGTCGAAGGCGGCTATCGTTTCGGCCGCGCGGGTGCGTCGTTCACACCCTACGTGGGCGCCAGCAGCACGCGCGTGGATACCGATGCCTTCAACGAACTGGGCGGGTTCGGCTTCGGCCTGCGTGGCGATGCCAACCGCGTACAGCGCAGCCAGATGCTGGCCGGTATCCGCGGCGAACGTGGCTGGGGGCGCTGGACCCTGCGCGGGCATGCCGAATGGCAGCAGCGGCTCGATGGTGCCGATGCGGACTGGCAGGCCAGTTTCGTCGGCGTTGATGCATGGGCGCCACTGGCGGGCTGGAACGCGCCGCGCGGCAGTGCGCTGTTCGGCGTGGCGCTGGAGTCGTGGTGGGGCCGCAACGGCCGCCTGAGCCTGGGCTTCGACCAGCGCGTCGGCGGCGAAGGCGCGCGGCAGG
>NZ_JAOCGL010000070.1:0-21617 GCF_029842485.1 Stenotrophomonas sp. GD03777 | reverse complement strand
CTGGTGGCCCCCTGCGGATACAGGCGGATCACCTGGCCGGGGTAGATGGTCGACGGGTTGTCCAGACGATTCCAGGCAATCAGGTCGGCCGGGGTGATGTCATGGATGCGGGCCAGCGCATAGATGGTGTCGCCCTTGCGCACCACCACGGTCTGCCCGGGCTTGGGTACCGAGGTCTTCGGCGTGGTCACGCCGCCAGCGTTGCCGCCGCCCGGGCGGACCACGGTGGCGGTACCGCAGGCGGCCAGTGTGGAAACCAGCAACGCCAGCGCGCCGATGCGCACTCCCTTGCTCAGACGATCAGGATTCATGCGAACTTCGACCTCCATACAAGCCAGGCGATCAGCACCACCACCAGCACGGTGGCGATCCAGCCCAGCGGTTCAATCCAGCGACGCAGCGCCGCTTCGGCACGCGCACCACCGATACGGATGACCGCGGCCAGCACGAACACGCGCTTGCCACGACCGATCAACATGCTCAACAGGTACTGCGGCATCGGTACGCCGACGATACCCGATGCCCACGTGAAGACCTTCATCGGGATCGGCATGAAGCCGCCCAGCACCAGGAAGGTGAACACCGCCCACGGCGATTCGGCCATCTTCGCCTGCACGGTGGTGATGCCCTGCTCGATCGCCGGAAGCATGCCCAGCGCCTCGAACACCGGCTTGATCGCCTCGAAAGCGTAATGACCCAGCGCGTAACCCACCAGCGCGCCGACCATCGAGCCCGCCAGGCTGAGGGTGGCGAACCACCAGCCACGCTTGGGCTGGGCCACGCACATCGGTGCCAGCATCACTTCCGGCATCACCGGGAAGATGATCGCTTCAAAGAAACTCAGTACCGTCAGGTAGGTCGGCGCGCGTTCGTGCGCCGCCCACTTCATCGCCCGCTCGTACAGCGGCCCGAAAATCTTCATGCAACCCTGCTCCGTGGATTAGTCGAGCATGCCAGACAGCAGCGGCACGAACGTGACCGGCGCCAGCACGCGTTGTTCGATGCTGCCATCGGGCTTGCGGTCCAGCTGCACCAGCGACTGTCCGCCCGGGCCACCCACCGGCGCCACCAGGCGCCCCCCTTCAGCCAGCTGCCCGACCAGTTCATCGACCAGTGCAGGCGCGGCGGCGGTGACCACGATGGCATCGAACGGACCGTGCTCGGCCCATCCGGCGCGACCGTCGTCATGCTTGGTGCGGATGTTCATGCCCAGTGCGCGCAAGCGCTTGCGTGCCTGCCGCAACAGGTCACCGATACGCTCCACGGTGTAGACCTCCAGGCCCAGCGCGCCCAGGATGGCGGCCTGGTAGCCCGAGCCGGTGCCGACTTCCAGTACGCGCTTCGGCGCGACCTGGAGCACCGCCTCGGTCATCCGGGCGACCACCCAGGGCTGCGAGATGGTCTGGCCATGGCCGATCGGCAGCGCGGTGTCCTCATAGGCACGCGAGGCCAGTGCTTCATCGATGAACAGATGGCGCGGCACAACCCGGATTGCGTTCAAGGTGGACTCGTCGACGATGCCAGCTTCGCGCAGGCGATCGACCAGACGGTCACGCACGCGCTGCGAGGTCATGCCGATGCCGACAGCTTCCGGCTGCAGTCGCAGGCGTGGACTCATGCCGGCCGGTCCAGCGCGGCGCTGAGGCCACCCACCCAGCTGGCCACTTTCTCCAGCGCCTGGTAGCGGGTCAGGTCCACCTGGATCGGGGTGATCGAGATGTGGCCGGTGCGCACCGCGTGGAAGTCGGTGCCCGGGCCGGAGTCCTGCTCGCGCCCGGCCGGGCCGATCCAGTACACCTCGTTGCCGCGCGGATCCTTCTGCGCGATGCAGCCTTCGGCACGATGGCGGTTGCCGAGGCGGGTGACCTCGAAGCCCTTGACCTCGCTCCAGGGCAGATCCGGCACGTTGACGTTGAGGATGGTGTCGGCCGGCAGCGGATCGGCCTTGAGCCGGGCCACGATCTCCACTGCGGCGCGCGCGGCGGTGTCGAAGTGCTTCGGATCGTGGTTGCGGGTTACCAGCGAGACCGCCACCGCCGGCAGGCCGAGGAAGCGGCCTTCCATCGCCGCCGAGACGGTGCCGGAATAGATCACGTCGTCGCCGAGGTTGGCGGCGTTGTTGATGCCTGACACGACGATGTCCGGCTCGAATTCAAGCAGGCCGGTCAGCGCCAGGTGCACGCAGTCGGTCGGCGTGCCGGCCACCGTGACGGTGTAATGGTCGATGCGCTTGAGCCGGATCGGCAGGTCCAGGGTCAGCGAGTTGCTGGCACCGGAGCGATCGCGGTCGGGCGCGACCACCGTGACTTCGTGTCCGGCCTCGCGCAGGACCGAAGCAAGCATCCGGATGCCTGCGGCGTCGACACCATCGTCATTACTGACCAGGATTCGCATCTTCGATTTAACCGCTTGATTTTCCAAGAATTCGATTCCGTCACCGTGCAGTGTGGGCGGGACCGTCGTACTCCCCTGCGGAAGCCGTCGACCCTGCAAGGGCATCGTCTATTGTGCCGCATGCGAGCCGCCGGTCCTACCCTGCCGGCGGTCACGGCCGACATCGAACCGTCATAGGCAGACCCGCGCCGGCGGTTTACCCTGTGCGCATGTCGCACCCTGAAGACGAAGATCCGGCCGCGTTGTTCCGTGCGGCCATCGGTGAAGTGACGCCGCTGCGCAAGGATGCCGAACCGGCGCCTGCTGCGCCCCGGCCGAAGCCGCGCGCACGCATGGCCGAACGCGACGAGGCCGAAGCCGCGGGCGAGTTTGCGCGGCTGCTGCGCGACAGTACGCCGCTGGAAGCGGGCGACGTGGCCAGCTACCGCCGCGACAACCTGCCACCGCGCCTGTTCCAGCGTCTCAAGCGCGGCCAGTATTCGGTACAGGATGAGCTGGACCTGCACGGCGCCACCGCCGCGCAGGCGGAAACCCTGCTGCGCCAGTTCCTGCTGGAAGCGCATGCACACGAGTATGGCTGCGTGCGCATCATCCACGGCAAGGGCCTGCAGTCCGATGGCGGTGCACCGGTGCTGAAGAACCTGGTCGATCGCCTGCTGCGGCTGCGCAACGACGTGCTGGCGTTTCATTCGGCGCCGACCGGGCAAGGCGGCACCGGCGCGGTGCTGGTGTTGCTGGCGCGGCGTTGACAAAAAGGGGACGGAGGGAATTAAGTCGTTTGTGGCACAAACGACTTAATTCCCTCCGTCCCCTTTTTCTGTCAGGCCTGCGCGGCGTCTTCGACGGGGCCGAGTTCGTGCAGCACGGCGGTGGCGTAGCAGCCCGGCGGCAACGCGAACGAGAGTTCCAGTACATCACTGGCCAACCACTGATGCTGCAGCAACGCCGGGCGCAGGCGCAGCGCGCGGCGCTCCTGCTTCAGCCGTGCGTCTTCCAGGCCAGCGCGCAGCGCCTTCGATTCCTCGTCGTCCAGCGCGGCCAGCTCCAGCTCACGTGCAGCGTCGGCGCTGCGCAGCTCGCCTTCGCCCCACAGCGGCGCGCTGGGATGGATGTCGAAACGGGCCAGGCGCTCGGCCAGCACGTCGGTGTAGGGTTCGGGGCCGAACACGCTGCGGCTGCCATCGAGCATCCACACTTCACCGTCCAGCGGTTGATCCCAGTTGCCCTGCTCCACGCGCGCGGCGAGCACACGATTGAACAGCGCCGAGCGCGCGGCTGACAGCAGCAGCGAACGCTGGTCCTTGCGCATGCGGCGGCCACCGAACATCGCCAATGCCGCAGGCACGTTGCCGCCGTCGCGGCCGAAGCGCTGCTCGCCAAACCAGTTCGGCAGGCCGCGCCCGGCGATCTGCTGCAGGCGCTCGCTGATCGCCGCAGCATCGCCCTGCACCTCGCGCAGCACCAGCCTGAAGCGGTTGCCGGCCAGTGCACCACGCTGCAGCTTGCGGTTGTGCCAGGTCGCTTCGAGCACTTCGATCTCATCACTGGCCAGCTCGGCCAGATCCGGCGCGACGCGCTTGGGCAGGTGCACGCTGAAACGCTGGGTGGTGACCGCATGCCGATCCTTCATGCCGGCGTAGCTCACCGCCATTTCCGGCAGGCCCGCCCACTTGGCCAGCAGCTTGGCCACATGCACGGTGTTGGCGCCGCGCTTGCGGATGTGCAGCAACAGGTGCTCGCCTTCACCGGTGGCCTCGAAGGCCGGCAGTTCATCCACCTGGAAATCGTCCGGCGTGGTGCGGATGCGCGCCGTCAACAGCGGCGCACCAAACGCCAACGGCAGCGGGATCATGCCGCCACCAGCAACACGACCGCCTGCGCGGCGATGCCTTCGCCGCGGCCGGTGAAGCCCAGCTTCTCCGAGGTGGTCGCCTTGACGCTGACCGCGTCCAGCGGCAGCTGCAGCAACCCACCAATGCGCTCACGCATGGCCAGCGCATGCGGGCCCACCTTCGGCCGCTCGCAGATCACGGTGATGTCGGTGTTGCCAACGCGCCAGCCACGCTCGCGCAGCAGGCTGTCGCAATGGCGCACGAAATCGCTGCTGTCGGCGCCCTTCCAGCGATCATCGCTCGGCGGGAAATGCTGGCCGATATCGCCCAACGCCAGCGCACCGAGCATGGCATCGCACAGGGCGTGCAGGATCACGTCGCCGTCGCTGTGCGCCAGCACGCCGCAGCTGTGCGGCACGTTCACTCCGCCGAGCATGATGTGATCGCCTTCACCGAAGGCATGGACGTCGTAACCCTGGCCGATACGGACGGGCGGGAACGGTGCGGTGCTCATGGATGCAGCCCTTGCAGCAGGGCCGCGCGGGCAGTCAGCCGGCGCGGCGGGAAAGTACGAATTCGAACCGGTCCAGATCGGCCGGGGTGGTGACCTTGAAGTTGTCCTCGCTGCCTTCCACCAGCAGCGGGCGCTGGCCCTGGCGCTCCATGGCCATGGCCTCGTCGGTGACTTCAACACCGGCAGCGGCGGCGTCGGACAGCGCGCGGCTGAGCTGGTGGCGGCGGAACAGCTGTGGTGTCAGTGCACGCCACAGCCGCTCGCGCGGTTCAGTGCCATCGATGCCACCGTCGTCGCCCGCACGCTTGAGGGTGTCGCGCACCGGTGCGGCCAGGATCGCCCCGACCGGATCGGCACGCCCGACTTCAAGCAGGCGGCCAAGATCGGCCAGCGACAGGTTGGGTCGCGCGGCGTCGTGGACCAGCACGAATTCGTCGGCGCGCACCGAGTCCGGCAGTGCCTGCAGCCCGGCCAGCACCGAGGCGGCACGGGTCGCGCCGCCGATGCAGGTCAGCACCGGTTTGCCGGCCCATTCGCTCCAGCCCGGCCAGTCGCCGTCGTCCTGGCCGATCACCACCATTGCGCCGGCCACGGCCGGATGCGCCAACAGCGCGTCCAGGGTATGAGCGAGCAGGATCTGCCCGCCCGCCTGCAGGTACTGCTTGGGCAGCGGCGCACCAAAGCGGGCGCCACGGCCGGCAGCCGGAACCACCACCCAGATCGCCGCGCTCATGGCACGTCCGCCGGGTGATCGCCGGCCTGGACAGTGACGCCTGCAGCGGGCTGCGCCGGACGGACCGGCGCATCCTCGACCACGCGGTAGAACTTCTCACCGGGCTTGATCATGCCCAGCTCGCTGCGTGCGCGTTCCTCGATGGCGGACTGGCCTTCCTTGAGGTCCTTCACTTCGGCGGCCAGCGCGTCGTTGCGCTGCTGCAGGCCCTCATTGTCCCGCTCCTGGTTGGCGACCTGGGCTTCGAGCATCATCACTTCACCCGAATTGCCCGGACCGAACCAGAAGCGGTACTGCAGCCAGCCCAGCAACAGGGCCAGCACCAGCAGCATCCAGCGCCAGTCGCGCATCGGCTCAGCGCTTCAGCGAAACGAACGCGTCACGACCGGCGTAACGCGCGCCGGCGCCGAGGGCTTCCTCGATGCGCAGCAGCTGGTTGTACTTGGCCACGCGATCGCTGCGGCACAGCGAGCCGGTCTTGATCTGGGTGGCGGTGGTGGCCACGGCGATGTCGGCGATGGTGGTGTCTTCGGTTTCGCCCGACCGGTGCGAGACCACGGCGGCATAGCCGGCGCGGTCGGCCATGGCGATCGCTTCCAGGGTTTCGCTGAGCGTGCCGATCTGGTTGACCTTGATCAGGATCGCGTTGGCGGTGCCCGAGTCGATGCCTTCCTGGAAGATCTTCGGGTTGGTCACGAACAGGTCGTCACCGACCAGCTGCACCTTCTTGCCGATGCGGTCGGTCAGCAGCTTCCAACCCGCCCAGTCGTTCTCGGCCAGGCCATCTTCAATCGTGATGATCGGGTACTGCGCGGCCCAGTCGGCGAGGAAGTCGACGAACTGCTCGGAAGTCAGGCGCTTGTTCTCGCCGACCAGATTGTACTTGCCGTTCTCGAAGAATTCGCTGGAAGCCACGTCCAGGCCCAGCAGCACGTCTTCACCGGCGGTGTAGCCGGCCTTGCCGATTGCTTCGAGGATGGTGTCCAGCGCTTCGACGTTGCTGCGGAAGTCCGGCGCGAAGCCGCCTTCGTCGCCCACCGCCGTGCTCAGGCCGTGGCCCTTCAGCACCGACTTCAGCGAATGGAAGATTTCGGTACCGGCGCGCAATGCTTCGGAGAACGAGGTGAAGCCGACCGGCAGCACCATGAACTCCTGGAAGTCGACGTTGTTGTCGGCATGCGCGCCGCCGTTGATGATGTTCATCATCGGCACCGGCAGCGACGGGGTCACGCCGGTCCGGGCAGCCAGGTACTGCCACAGCGCCTGCTTGCTGGATGCGGCGGCGGCGTGCGCGGCGGCCATCGAAACACCCAGCAGTGCGTTGGCGCCCAGCCGCCCCTTGTTCTCGGTGCCGTCCAGATCGATCAGGCGACGGTCGAGGCCGGCCTGGTCGGTGGCTTCAAACCCCTTCAGCGCGGCGGCAATCGTGGTGTTGACGTTGTCAACGGCCTTGCGCACGCCCTTGCCCAGGTAACGGGTCTTGTCGCCGTCACGCAGCTCGACCGCTTCCTTGGTGCCGGTCGAGGCGCCTGAGGGAACCGCGGCGCGACCGAACGAACCGTCCTCCAGGATGACTTCGGCTTCCAGCGTGGGATTGCCACGGCTGTCGAGGATTTCACGGGCGTGGATGCTGCGGATCGTACTCATGGTCGGGCCGGTTACCTGTCTGGAGAGGGGGCGACAAAACGAATGCCGCGTGATTATCCCCGGCTGCCCGCCACTTGCCAAATGGCGTGGCCTGCATCAGCCCCAGCTCGACCCGATCACGATAAGGACCAGCGAGACCAGCATCACCAGCAATGCACCGGCAATCGCCGCAAGGATGGGGCCACGCCGCCGTCGCCAGGCCAACACCATCGCCACCGGGCTGCCGAGAAAGCACAGCACCATTGTGACCAGCGCGCCCAGCATCCACCACTGCGTGGCCTGGACGCCATTGTTTCCGTCCCCGGGCGGCCGGAAGCCGGCGGTGAAAGCCAGCACGCCCACCACCAGGGCCATCCAGGTCAACACTGACAGCGCCAGCGCGATCAGGCCCCAGGGCCAGCCGCGCGCCGATGGGGTCGTATTCATCAACGCCATCCGTAGAACAGGGTGCCGATCCACAGAGAAAGCAGGATGATCGCCAGCCCTGCCGGTACCTTGCCACGGTTCAATCGCCAGGCCAGCACAGCCGAAGCGACGCACCCTGCGCTGGCCAGCAGCTCTCCGACCACAAGCGCAATGAAATACGCCCGAAGATCGAGCGCGCTGCCGCCATCACCCGGTGGGCGCACTGACGCGGCGCCGATCAGCACCAGGCAGAACAAGCCCACGGTGAACACCGCGGACAGCCCCAGCGCGATCTGGCCCCACGGCCACTGTCTCCAGTGCCGGCGGCGGCGCTGGGTTTCCAGCGCCACCCACGGGTCACGACTCACGCGAAGCGCGAAAAGCCGTGCTTCTTGGTCACCGCGTCGAGTTCCATCAGGGTCTCGAGCAGGGCCTCCATCTGGTCCAGCGGCCACGCGTTGGGACCATCGGACAGCGCCTTTGACGGATCCGGATGGGTTTCTGCGAACAGGCCGGAGATGCCCACCGCCACCGCGGCACGGGCCAGCACCGGCACGTGCTCGCGCTGGCCGCCTGAGCTGGTGCCCTGCCCGCCCGGCAACTGCACCGAGTGGGTGGCGTCGAACACCACCGGGCAACCGGTCTCGCGCATCACCGCCAGCGAACGCATGTCGCTGACCAGGTTGTTGTAGCCGAAGCTGGCACCGCGCTCGCAGACCATGATCTGCTCGTTGCCGGTGGCCCTGGCCTTCTCCACGACCGGCTTCATGTCCCACGGCGCCAGGAACTGGCCCTTCTTGATGTTGACCGGCTTGCCGGCCGAGCACACCTTGCGGATGAAGTCGGTCTGGCGGACCAGGAACGCCGGGGTCTGCAGCACATCCACCACCGAGGCCACTTCGTCCATCGGGGTGTATTCGTGGACGTCGGTCAGCACCGGCACGCCGATCTGCTTCTTCACTTCGGCCAGGACCTTCAGGCCCTCTTCCATGCCCGGGCCGCGGAATGCGGTACCCGAAGTGCGGTTGGCCTTGTCGAAGCTGGACTTGAAGATGAAATTGACGCCGAGCTTGTCGGTGATCTCCTTCAGCTTGCCGGCGGTATCGAGCTGCAGCTGCATCGACTCGATCACGCAGGGGCCGGCGATCAGGAACAGGGGCTGGTCCAGCCCGACCTCGAATCCACACAGTTTCATGGCGTTTCCTTGTTGTCCGCAGCACCGGACGGGCCGGTGCGCTGGGGGTTGAAGCATGCAGGATGGGGGCCGAAGCCCCCATTCACAAGTCAGGCGCGCGCTTCGGAAAGCAGCTTGCCGCCGGCCTTGCGCTCGCGCGCGGCACGGATGAAACCGATGAACAGCGGGTGGCCGTCACGCGGCGTGGACAGGAATTCCGGGTGCGCCTGGCAGGCCAGGAACCACGGGTGGGCATCGCGCGGCAGCTCGACCACTTCCACCAGGGTGTCGTCCATCGACTTGCCGGCGATCACCAGGCCCGCATCTTCCAGCTGGGTGCGGTAACGGTTGTTGAACTCGTAGCGGTGGCGGTGGCGCTCGGCGACCACGTCCTTGCCGTACAGCTCGCGGGCCAGCGTGCCCGGCTTCAGGCGTTGTTCCTGCAGGCCCAGGCGCATGGTGCCGCCGAGGTCGCTCTTGTCGTCACGCTTCTCGACATCGCCGCTGGCGGTGCGCCATTCGGTGATCAGGCCGATCACCGGGTTCGGCGACTGGCGGTCGTTCTCGGTGCTGTTGGCACCTTCCAGGCCGACCACGTTGCGCGCGTAGTCGACCACGGCCGCCTGCATGCCATAGCAGATGCCGAAGTACGGCACCTGCTGCTCGCGGGCGAACTTCGAGGTCAGCACCTTGCCTTCGAAACCACGGTCACCGAAGCCACCCGGCACCAGGATGCCGTCGACATCGGCCAGCGCGGCCATGTCGGTGCCTTCCAGGTCCTGCGCTTCCAGCCACTTCAGGTTGACCTTGGTGCGCTGGCGCAGGCCACCGTGCTTCAGTGCTTCGCCGACCGACTTGTAGGCATCCTGGTGATCGACGTACTTGCCGACCACGGCGATGGTCACTTCGTCCAGCGGGTGCAGGGTCGCATCGACCGCGTCTTCCCACATCGACAGGTCGACCGGACCGGCCTTGTCGGCCAGCTTCAGCTGGTTCACCACGATTTCGTCCAGGCCCTGTGCATGCAGGCCAGACGGGATGCGGTACAGCACGTCCACGTCCGGCACGCTGATCACCGCACGCTCGGAAACGTTGGTGAACTGGGCGATCTTGCGGCGCTCCGAATCCGGCACCGCCTGCTCGGAGCGGCACAGCAGGACGTCCGGCTGGATGCCGATCGAGCGCAGTTCCTTCACCGAGTGCTGGGTCGGCTTGGTCTTCAGCTCGCCGGCGGCGCCGATGTACGGCACCAGGGTGAGGTGCATGAACAGCGCCTTCTCCGGGCCACGTTCGGTGCGCACCTGGCGGATCGCCTCCAGGAACGGCAGCGACTCGATGTCGCCAACGGTGCCGCCGATCTCGACCAGTGCCACGTCATAGCCTTCGGTGGCTTCGTCGATGCAGCGACGGATCTCGTCGGTGATGTGCGGAATGACCTGCACGGTCGCGCCCAGGTAGTCGCCGCGGCGCTCCTTGCGGATCACGTTCTCGTAGATGCGGCCGGTGGTGACCGAGTTCTTGCGGCTGAGGCGGGTGCGCACGAAGCGCTCGTAGTGGCCCAGGTCGAGGTCGGTCTCGGCGCCGTCGTCGGTGACATAGACCTCACCGTGCTGGAACGGACTCATGGTGCCCGGGTCGACGTTGATGTACGGGTCGAGCTTCATCATCGTGACCTTCAGGCCACGGGCTTCGAGAATGGCGGCCAGCGACGCGGCGGCAATGCCTTTGCCGAGCGAGGACACCACGCCGCCGGTTACGAAAATCAAGGGAGTCATGGCTGCAAGCATCCTGTCTGGAAATGGAAAACGGCAGCACCACGCGCACCCGGAGGGCGGGCATGGTGCTCAGAGGGGGTTTTCCGGTTCGCTGTGGCAGCGAGGGAGGTGCGGATCCGTGCGGCGGCAGGCGCCGGACGGGAACCATCGTGCGAGGTCGGGGCGACCGTGCCGGTCAAATCGACCGTCACCTGCGACCCGCCATGCTGGAAGCCACGCTTGGCCGCTCCAGCCCATTCGCAAAGGGTGGACACGCACTTACTCCCGGAAAGCCATAGTTTACAGATTGATGGCCGCCAACCCAAGGGGCTTGTGCGGCCGATCCAACAAAAAACGCCCCGCTGGGCGGGGCGTTTCGGTGCGCAACCCTTGTCGCAAGGGCGCCTGGCAGGTTGCGGGATCAGCGCTTCTTGCGCGCTTCCTCTTCCTCTTCCTGCTGCGGGGCCGGCTGGCCCTGCGCCTTCATTTCGGCATTGGCCTGGGCCCGACGCTTGGCCTTGGCATCGGCCTCGGCCTGCGCCTTGTCGGCCTGGTCACCCTGCTGCGGGGCCGGCTGGCCGGCGTTCTGCGCCACCACCAGCGGCACTGCAACGGCGGCAGCGGCCAGGATCGCAATGGTCAGCAACTTCTTCATGAGGTCCTCCTCGCGGTATGGCTTGGACGTTCAGACCCAACGGGCCGCCGGCGTTCAGATTCCAGCGAGGGCTATTTTACCTCCTCTGCGCCGCCGAGACTGAACCGCAGGCGTGCAAATTCCCGTGCCAGACCCCACACTTGCCCGTCGCTCCAAGCTTTCGAAGACAGATGAACGCCCGCTATAACGCCGCCGATATTGAAGTCCTGTCCGGCCTTGACCCGGTCAAGCGCCGTCCCGGCATGTATACCGACACCGCGCGCCCGAACCACCTGGCGCAGGAAGTGATCGACAACTCGGTGGACGAAGCCCTCGCCGGTCACGCCCGTTCGATCGAGATCACCCTGTACAAGGATGGCAGCGTGGAGGTCAGCGATGACGGCCGCGGCATGCCAGTGGACATTCATCCGGAGGAGAAGATCCCGGGTGTCGAGCTGATCCTCACGCGCCTGCACGCGGGCGGCAAGTTCAGCAACAACAACTACACCTTCTCCGGCGGCCTGCACGGCGTCGGCGTCAGCGTGGTCAATGCGCTGTCGACCCTGGTGGAAGTGCACATCAAGCGCGACGGCGCCGAACACCGCATCACCTTCCGCAACGGCGACCGTGCCACGCCGCTGGAAGTGGTCGGCAGCGTCGGCAAGAAGAACACCGGTACCCGCGTGCGCTTCTGGCCGGACCCGAAGTACTTCGATACGCCGAAGTTCGCGGTGCGCGCGCTCAAGCACCTGCTGCGCGCCAAGGCCGTGCTGTGCCCGGGCCTGACCGTGAAGCTGACCGATGAAGCCACCGGTGAAGTCGATACCTGGTACTACGAAGACGGCCTGCGCGATTACCTGAAGCTGGAGCTGGGCGAGCGCGAATCGCTGCCGGCCGACCTGTTCGTTGGCAACCTGAAGAAGGACACCGAGGTAGTTGACTGGGCCGTGGCCTGGCTGCCGGAAGGCGAGCTGGTGCAGGAAAGCTACGTCAACCTGATTCCCACCGCGCAGCACGGCACCCATGTCAACGGCCTGCGCACCGGCCTGACCGAAGCGCTGCGCGAGTTCTGCGACTTCCGCAACCTGCTGCCGCGTGGCGTCAAGCTGGCCCCGGAAGACGTGTGGGACCGCGTGTCGTTCGTGCTGTCGCTGAAGATGACCGACCCACAGTTCAGCGGCCAGACGAAGGAGCGCCTGTCCTCGCGCCAGGCCGCCGGTTTCGTCGAAGGTGCCGCCCATGATGCGTTCAGCCTGCTACTGAACCAGAACGTGGAACTGGGCGAGAAGATCGCGCAGATCGCCATCGAGCGTGCCAGCGCGCGCCTGAAGACCGAGAAGCTGGTCGTCCGCAAGAAGATCACCCAGGGCCCGGCCCTGCCCGGCAAGTTGGCAGACTGCATCAGCCAGGACCTGTCGCGCACCGAGCTGTTCCTGGTGGAAGGTGACTCGGCAGGCGGCAGCGCCAAGCAGGCTCGCGACAAGGATTTCCAGGCGATCATGCCGCTGCGTGGCAAGATCCTGAACACCTGGGAAGTCTCGTCCAACAGCGTGCTGGCCTCGGAGGAAGTACACAACCTGGCCATCGCCATCGGCTGCGACCCCGGCAAGGACGACATCAGCGGCCTGCGCTACGGCAAGGTGATCATCCTGGCCGACGCGGACTCCGACGGCCTGCACATCGCAACGCTGCTGACCGCGCTGTTCCTGAAGCACTTCCCGGCACTGGTCGATGCCGGCCATGTGTTCGTGGCGATGCCGCCGCTGTTCCGCATCGATGTGGGCAAGCAGGTGTTCTATGCCCTGGACGAGGAAGAAAAGCGCTCGATGCTGGACAAGATCGAGCGCGAGAAGATCAAGGGCGCCATCAACGTCACCCGCTTCAAGGGCCTGGGCGAGATGAACCCGCCGCAGCTGCGCGAGTCGACCATCCACCCGGATACGCGCCGCCTGGTACAGCTGACCGTGGACGATGGCGAGCAGACCCGCTCGCTGATGGACATGCTGCTGGCCAAGAAGCGCGCGTCCGACCGCAAGGGCTGGCTGGAGTCGAAGGGCGACCTGGCTTCGCTGGAAGTCTGATCCCTCGCGGGGTCGGATCCGTTTCCCGTCGGGAAAGGGATCCGACCCATCCGCCCCGGGCATGCCGCCCCCATCGGCAAACCCGGCGGCGCCATAATGCGCGTCCATCCGTGCGAACCACCGTATTGGCCAGCCACTCGCTGCTGTTCCCCGACCTGCCGCTGCACAGCGCACGGCTGGTCCTGAGCCCGATCCGCCGTGACGACGCCGCCGCGCTGTTCGCGCTGCAGTCCAATCCCGACGTGATGCGCTGGTGGAATCATCCGGCCTGGACGCGACAGGCCGAGGCGCGCGAACAGATCGACGATGATCTCGCCGCCCATGCCATCGGTACCCAGCTGAAGCTGGCCGTGCGCGAATCGCTGGAAGGTCCACTGCTGGGCATCTGCGTGGTGTTTGCAGTGGACCGCACTGCAGCCCGCGCCGAGATCGGCTACCTGCTGGCACCGGACCGCCAGGGCCAGGGCTACATGCACGAGGCCCTGCAGCAGGTACTGGCCTACCTGTTCGGCACCCTCCACCTGCATCGCGTGGAAGCCGAGATCGACCCGCGCAACGCACCCTCCGCGCACGTACTCGAACGCCTGGGCTTCCGCCGCGAGGGAGTGCTGCGCCAGCGCTGGCGCATCCAGGGGGAACTGGCCGACTCGGCCGTCTACGGCCTGCTGGCCGATGACGACGCGGCAGCCACCCTGCCCGCTTGACCCAATCTGGCCAGTAGCGGGCTCAACGCACGGCCATGCCTTTGGACACATACGACATGGGCCGCCACCGGCCTAGCATCGCAATCCCCTTCCGCTGCCCACCCGGTGCCATGAAGTCCCTGTTGCACACTGCCGCGCTCTGCGTCGGCCTGCTCATCGCCCCAGCCAGCGTGCTGGCCGCGCCTGATGCCGACGCCAAGCCCGATCCGAAGGACGACAAGACCGAGGCACCTGCGTTGCCCGCAGACGCCTCGGCCCGCCAGAGCATGCGCCTGGCCGGCCGCACCCTGGACTACACCGCCACCGTCGGCACCCTGCCGGTACGCGATGCCAAGGGCAAGGTGATCGCCGACGTGGTGTTTACCGCCTACACGGTGCCGGGCAAGGACCGGCCGGTGACCTTCGCGCTCAATGGCGGCCCCGGGGCATCGTCGGTCTACCTCAACATGGGCGCGATCGGGCCCAAGGTGGTGACCTTCGGCTCCGAGGGTGACAGCGCGTCGGCGCCGGCGACGCTGCACGACAACCCCGGCACCTGGCTGGACTTCACCGATCTGGTGTTCATTGATCCGGTCGGGACCGGCTTCAGCCGCGCGCGCATCGGCGACGACGAAGCGAAGAAGGCGCCGTACAACCCCAGCGCCGACATCGAATACCTGTCACGCTCGATCTACGACTGGCTGCTGCGCAACCAGCGCATGGCGTCGCGCAAGTACCTGACCGGCGAGAGCTACGGCGGCTACCGCGGCCCACGCATCACCCACTATCTGCAGACCCGGCTGGGTGTTGCGATGAACGGCCTGGTATTGGTCTCGCCCTACCTGAGTCCGACCCTGGAAGACAACGCCGATGTCTCGCCGATGGCGTGGATGCAGACGCTGCCGTCGATCGCCGCCGCGCACCTGGAGCGCCAGGGCAAGCTGACCGATGCAGCGATGCGCGAAGTAGTGGAATACACCCGTGGCGACTACGCCACCGCGTTGATGAAGGGCCGCAGCGATCCGCAGGCGACCGAGGCAATGCTGCGCCGGGTGACCGAACTGACCGGGCTGGACCCGCAGTTCGTGCGCCGTGCCGGTGGTCGGCTGGAAACCCAGGCCTACCTGCGTGAAGTGTTCCGCGACAAGGGCACGCTGGGCAGCCGCTACGATTCCAACGTAACCGCGTTCGATCCATTCCCGAACGATCCGGAGCAGCGCGCCAACGATCCGCTGCTGGACAGCATCATCGCGCCGACCACCACGGCGATGGTCGACTTCGTGACGCGCGTGGTCGGCTGGAAGGTGGATGCGCGGTACCAGGCGCTGAACTACGACGTGAACCGGCTGTGGGACCGCAATGGCGAGCTGCGCGATGGCGCGGTGACCCAGCTGCGCCAGGCCGTGGCGATCGACCCGCACCTGCAGGTGCTGATCGTGCATGGCTGGAACGACCTGTCGTGCCCGTTCATGGGTTCGATCCTGACCGTGGACCAGATGCCGACGATGGGCAGCAATCCGGACCGGGTGCAGGTGCGCAGTTATCCGGGCGGGCACATGTTCTACAGCCGGGCCGACAGCCAGGCGGCGTTCCGCAGGGATGTGCAGGCGCTGTTCCAACGCAATTGAGGAGGGTCGGCCGGGACTGCGGCCCGGCACCCGCTGACTGCAACGGCAACTGCAACTGCAAAAGCGGGCATTCCGTGGGTTGGCGGAGCGGGTCCGGTTGCGGGGGACGCCGTAAACCCGTCCATGGGGGCTTGGTCGCGGCATCCATGCCGCTCACACCCCCGCAACCGGACCCACCCCGCCTTCGACAGTTTCCCGCTGCTGCTGGTGGGTGCCGACCGTTGGTCGGCACGGGATCGGATCCCTGTTTCTGCTCTGGTACGTGTCGACCTTGGTCGACACGTTGTGTGCGGAAAAATTCTTTGCCCATGAAAAAGCCCGCCGGTGGTCGGCGGGCTTTTTCGTGTGCACCTTGGCGTGGCGATCAGGTCCAGCCGAACATCTCGAACAGCTTCAGGATCAGGTACGCACAGCCGCCGGCGGCCGGGATGGTCAGGATCCAGGCCCAGACAATGCGCTCGATCACGCCGAACTTCAGCGAACGCGGGTTCTTGGCGAAACCGACGCCCATGATCGCGGTGGAGATGCTGTGCGTGGTCGAGACCGGCATGCCGAAGTGGGCCGCCAGGGTCAGGATGGTGGCCGAGCTGGTCTCCGCGGCGAAGCCGTGGATCGGGTGCAGCTTGACCATCTTGTGGCCCAGGGTCTTGATGATCTTCCAGCCACCCGAGGCGGTACCGGCAGCCATCACCACTGCACAGGTCAGTACGATCCACATGGCGATGCCGTCACCGGCGTGCGCGTCCGGGTGCATGAACGCCAGCCAGGACGGCAGATCGTTCAGTGCGCCGGTGGCTTCGGCACCAATCAGGGTCATCGCGATGATGCCCATGGTCTTCTGCGCGTCGTTGTGGCCGTGGGCGAAGCCCATGTAGGCCGCCGAGGCGATCTGCGCCTTGCCGAAGAAGGCATTGACGATGCGCGGACGGGCCAGGCGGCCGATGGCGCCACCGACCTTGGCCAGGCCGGCGATCAGCGCCCACAGCAGCACCATCACCACGATGCCGAGCAGGAAGCCGGCGATCGGCGAGGTGATCATCGGCACGAACACCTTCCACAGCAGGCCCTTGTTCTGCGCCCAGCTGCCCAGGCGCTCCGACCAGATCAGCGCGTCCCAGTTGTTGTGGGCCGCGGCCAGACCGGCACCGCAGAGGCCACCGATCAGGGCGTGCGAGGACGAGGACGGCAGGCCCTTCCACCAGGTGATCAGGTTCCAGATGATGCCGCCCAGCAGGGCGCACAGGATCACCTGCGGAGTGACCTCGACCACGTTGGTGTTGAGCAGGCCCGAGGCGATGGTCAGCGCCACCGCCGTGCCGGTCAGCGCACCGATGAGGTTCATGAAGGCGGCCAGCATCACCGCCCAGCCGGGCGAGAGCACCTTGGTCGCCACTACGGTGGCAATGGAGTTGGCAGTGTCGTGGAAGCCGTTGATGAACTCGAAGACGAGCGCGGCCAGGATCACCACCAGGACAAGGGTCAACATGCGGCGGCGTCCGTCAGCTGTTCTTCAACACGATCTGGTACGCCACCACGCCGGCCTCGCGGCAACGGTCGATGGCCTTTTCCAGGATCTCGAAGAATTCCTTCAGCAGGAACATCTGCAGGTTGTCCAGGCGACCGGAGTAGATGTCGCGGTACAGCTCGAGCATCAGGCGGTCGGCCTCGTTCTCCAGCGAGCGCAGCTTCTCGTTCAGCGCGGTCATCCGGTCCAGGTTCATGTGGCGCAGGTCAGCCACCATCTCCACCACCACGCCGGCGGCCTGTTCCAGCATCGCCGCGCGCGGCGCGAAGTCGATGTGCTCCAGGTGGGTCGTGGCCAGCGAATAGCGATCGGCGAACTTCTCGATCTGCTTCGGAATCTTGTACAGGGCCGAACCCAGCGCTTCGATGTCTTCGCGCTCGATCGGGGTCATGAAGCTGTCGACCAGCGCCTGGCTGATCTTGTCCGAGGCCGCGCGTTCGCGCAGGCGGGCCAGCTTGAAGGCGTCCAGCGCGGGCTGGCGGTCGGCCTCGCGCAGCATCGAATGCAGCGCCTTGGCGGCATCGGAAGCCGCGACGGCAGCCTCATCGAGCAGGGTGTAGAACTGTTTGCCGGAACCGAAAATGGTCTGCAGAGAGAACATTGAGAAACCTGTCAGCCGTCGCGGGAAGGACGGCACCAGAGCGAATTATGACGGCTAGATGACCATCACGGGTATCCCCGCGCCCTTTCCTGGCTCTGGGACCCCCAACCTGAACAGGCGGTTGCCACCCTGCCACGCCCCTTTGCTAAGATGCCAGCGCGCCTTCGGGCGCACCTTATGGACGACGACCCTTATCCCCCTGCGCCGCGCCGGACCCCGTTCCTGAGCGCCTGCCGCCATCGCAAGCACCCGCCCTCCCTGCCACCAACCGGGGACGATGCCCGTGTTTGAAATGATCCTGATTGTCTTCGCGCTGGTTCTGCTGAACGGCTTCTTCGCCATGTCCGAGATGTCGGTCATGACCTCGCGCAAGAGCCGCCTGAAGCAGATGGCCGCCACCTCCAAGCGCGCCGCCAAGGCGCTGGAGCTTTCGGAGAAGCCGGAGAGTTTCCTGTCCACGGTGCAGATCGGCATCACCGTGATCGGCGTACTGACCGGCTACCTCGGTGGTGATGCGATCGGCGACGCGATCGCCGGCTGGCTGCAGGGCCTGATGCCCGGCTTTGCGTACGCGCGCGAAGTAGGCACCGCCCTGGCGGTCTCGCTGATCACCTTCATCACGCTGATCTTCGGCGAACTGGTGCCCAAGCGCCTGGCCCTGACCCGCTCCGAGGCCATTGCCGGCCTGGTCGCGATGCCGATGAGCTGGCTTGCCAGGCTCGCCCTGCCCTTCGTCTGGCTCCTGTCCAAGACCACCCAGCTGGTACTGAAGGTGCTGGGCCTGGGCAAGGACGAGGCCGCGCAGGTGACTGAAGAAGAGATCCGGATGCTGGTGGCCGAGAGCCACGAAGCTGGCGTGATCGACGCCCACGAGCGCGACATGATGAACCGCGTCATGCGCCTGGGCGACCGCACCGCCGACAGCCTAATGACCCCGCGCAACCGCATTGCCTGGCTCGACACCCAGGCCGGGCTGGAGCGCAATCTGGACATCATGGCCGAGCACGAGTTCTCGCGGTACCCGGTGTACCGCGACAACGACATGGACGTGGTCGGCGTGCTGGAGCTGAAATCGCTGGCCACGCGCATGGCGCGCGGCGACAACGCGCTGTTCCAGACCCTGCGCGAACCGCTGTACGTCTCCGAATCGACCCACGCGATGAAGCTGCTGGAGATCTTCCGCGAGGAGCAGCAGTCGATGGCGCTGGTGGTGGACGAGTACGGCGAGATCCAGGGCCTGGTGACCATCAGCGACCTGATGGGCGCCGTGGTTGGCCGCCTGCAGGCGGTGGAGAATGCCGATGAAGACGCACTGGTGGTGACCCGCGAGGACGGCTCGCTGCTGGTCGACGGCTCGCTGCCGATCGAGGACCTGCGCGAGCTGATCGGAAGCAACGACCTGCCCGATGCCGAGGATGGCGACTACTACACGCTGGCCGGCATGTGCATCCATTACTTCGGCCGCATCCCGCACGCAGGCGAGTACTTCGACTGGGCCGGCTGGCGCTTCGAGGTGGTCGACCTGGACGGTGCGCGGGTGGACAAGCTGCTGCTGCGCACGTTGTCCGACGAGCAGGCCGATGAGCTCACCGCCTGAGGCCGGCCAGGGCCAGGGCGCGCAGCGCCCGACCTACCGCAACGAGGGCATCCGCACCCTGCTGGAGATGTTCGCCTCCGGCGATCCCGCCGAGCACATGCCGCTCGGCCAGATCCTCAGCAACCTGCAGCAGAGCGCGTTCGGCGTGTTCCTGTTCGTGGCGATCCTGCCCTCGTTCATCCCGATCCCGGGCATGGGGGGGGCGGTCAGCGGCCCACTGGTGGTCCTGATCGGCCTGCAGATGCTGTGTTGCCTGCACCGGCCCTGGCTGCCCGGTTTCATTGCCCGACGCGGGCCGAAGCGCGGCACCATGCACCGCTTCCTGGACCGTATCGATCGCCCGTTGCGGCGGCTGGACAGGATGCTGAAGCCTCGCCTGCCGCAGTTGCTGACACCGCTGCCCGCGCACGCCTTCAGCGGCCTGCTGCTGGTACTGCTGGGCATCCTGCTGTCGTTGCCGATTCCGTTCACCAACTTCCTGTTCGGCTTCCAGCTGCTGCTGTTCTCGCTGGCGCTACTGGAGCGCGATGGTGCATTGATGCTGTTCAACTGGATCGCAGCGCTGGTGGCGATCGCGTTCTTCGGCTTCAGTTCCGGGCAGCTGGTGGGCTATACAGTGGAGCTGTTCCAGCGCTGGTTCTGAAGTGGCATCCGGTAGAGCCGGCCGCTGGCCGGCTGCCACGTTTCCAGGGTTGCCGGCCAGCGGCTGGCACTTCCCGCATCCGGTAGATCCACGCCACGCATGGATGCAGCAATCACCGAAGGTCGACGAATCCGTTGTCCGCCAGCGGTGCCGGATCGTCCTGCACCGCCGACAGCACGAAGCTCAACGCCTTGCCCAGCAAGGTGCCCGGGCCATCCCAGTATTCGGCGCTATCGGCGCGCACGTGGATCAGGCGAAGGTTGGGGTCTTCCTTGCCGGCGGGGAAGAACAGCTTCATCGCCGGCGACCACAGCTCTTCGATCTTCGCGCGATCATCGACAACCCGCGCCCGCCCCGCCACAGACACATAGGTGTTCTTCGATGGCGAGGCATAGGCCACATTGACGCGCGGGTCGAGCGCGATCTCGGCCACCTTCGGGCTGTCGGCGGTGATCACGAACCACAGGTCACCGTCGAAGGCGACCTGCTGGGTGGCCAACGGCCGGCTGTAGAGTCGCCCGTCGACGCCGGTGGTGGTGAACATCGCCACCTCCACGTCCTTGATCAGTTCAGCCAGCTGGGCAATGTGTTCGGCGCGGGTCTCGGCCATGGTGGGGACTCCAGAAGTGGGGAGCCCCCATCAGACGCGGATCGGCCGCAACGGGCCGTGACGCGGTTGTTCAGCCCGCGTGGCGGCCATGCCAGGCGTTCATCGCCAGCTCGAAGGAACGCAGGCGCGCACGATGGTCATACAGGTTGGCAGTAAGCATCAGCTCGTCAGGCTTGTGCCGCTCAACGAAAGCGGCGATACCCTCGGCCACCTGCTGCGGATCGCCCAGCACGGTGCAGGCCAGGGCCCGTTCCACGCCGAACTTTTCGTGCGGCTCCCAGAAGGCTTCAATGTCGTCGATGGGCGGCGGGATCTTGCCCGGCCGGCCGCGGCGCAGGTTGACGAAACTCTGCTGCTGGCTTGTGAACAGGCGACGCGACTCGGCCTCGCTGTCGCTGGCAACAACGTTCAGGGCCAGCATCGCGTGCGGCTGCTTCAACGTGGCCGAGGGACGGAATTCGCGGCGGTACACCGCCAGCGCTTCGTCCATCACGTCCGGCGCGAAATGCGAGGCGAATGCATACGGCAGGCCCATCGAGGCCGCCATGCGTGCGCCAAACAGGCTTGATCCGAGGATCCAGGTCGGCACCCGCAGGCCACCACCCGGAACGGCCTGCACCGCCTGTCCAGGCTGGACCGGCTCGAAGTAGTGCAGCAGCTCGCGCACGTCCTGCGGGAACTGGTCGGCGCTGTCGAAATAGCGGCGCAGTGCACGTGCGGTCGGCTGATCGGTGCCCGGCGCACGGCCCAGGCCAAGGTCGATGCGGTCCGGATACAGCGAGGCCAGCGTTCCGAACTGCTCGGCCACCTGCAGCGGGGCATGATTGGGCAGCATGATGCCGCCCGCGCCGACCCGGATGCGTTGGGTGCCACCGGCAACATGACCGATCAGCACGGCGGTGGCGGCACTGGCGATGCCGGGCATGTTGTGGTGTTCGGCCAGCCAGTAGCGGCGGTAGCCCAGCGCATCGGCGTGCTGGGCCAGTTCCAGCATGTTGGCGAAGGCGGCAGTGGTGTCACTGCCCTCGCAGACCGGGGCCAGGTCAAGGATCGACAACGGGATCATCAGGCGGTTTTCCGTCACAGGATCACCCTTGCATGGGGGCGGCCGGGCGCAGCGGCCAGTGACGGTGGCGGGATGCTGATTCCCGTAGGGCAGGTT
>NZ_JAOCGL010000007.1:0-73585 GCF_029842485.1 Stenotrophomonas sp. GD03777 | reverse complement strand
GTTTCCGGTGGCCACCCGCCACGGAAGAAAGAAAGAAGAGCAACAGCGGGTCGCGCGCTTCGCTTGCTTGGAGCGGAGCATGGCTCCGCTCTACAGAAAGCACTGCAGGATCAAACAAGAAGGACGCGGCGAACGCCGCGTCCTTTTTGTTTTCCTTCAGTTCGTCAGTAATCCACTGCTCCTGCCCACCGTCACCGGGAAATGATCGGAGGCGGGACGGGTACAGATGGCGGGACCGTCCACGGCATGGATGCCGTGGCCGAGCCCCCAGGGACGGGTTTACGGCGTGTCCCGCCATCTGTACCCGTCCCGCCAAACCATCAGCAACCCAGAGCCGCTTTGGCTTTGGCTTTGGCAGTTGCTTTCAGCTTCAGCCCGCCGCAGGCGGACCACCGCGCGTCAGCGCGGCGCCTCCACATCCAACCCGATCGGGCAGCTCACGCCGGTGCCGCCGATGCCGCAGTAGCCGTTCGGATTCTTCGCCAGGTACTGCTGGTGGTAGTCCTCGGCGTAGTAGTACGCCGGTGCCGGGTACACGATCTCGGTGGTGATCGGGCCGTAGCCGGCCGCAGCCAGCTGCGTCTGGTAGGCCTCGCGGCTGGCCAGCGCGGCCTTGTACTGGGCCTCGTCGGTGGCATGGATCGCCGAGCGGTACTGGGTGCCGGTGTCGTTGCCCTGACGCATGCCCTGGGTTGGATCGTGGCTTTCCCAGAACAGCTGCAGCAGCCGCTCCAGGCTCACCACCGCCGGGTCGAACACCACCTGCACCACTTCGGTGTGGCCGGTCAGGCCCGAGCAGACCTCTTCATAGGTCGGGTTCGGCGTGATGCCACCTGCATAGCCGACCGAGGTGCTGTACACGCCCGGCTCGGTCCAGAACTTGCGCTCGGCGCCCCAGAAACAGCCCAGCGCAAAGCGGATCTGCTGCAGGCCGGCGAAACGGTCCTTCAGCGGATGGCTGTTCACGAAGTGCTGGTTGCTGTGCAGCGGCAGCGGTTGGTCACGCCCCGGTAGCGCCTCTTCCGGGCGCGGCAGGCGCTGCTTGAAGGCGCCGATGCCGAGGATGCCCTGGCCAATTCCCAACATGATGCGCTCCTACGCCGGAAGACCGGCAATGTCGTCTGCATCGGAAATGGGGTCGGACGGGGCCTGGCCCAAGTCCAGCGCCGCTACGATGTCCTCGGCCTGCGGCCGCGCCGCATCGGGGATGCCGACCCGCAACACGCCAAACAGCGGCAGCTCGCCCATCCCGCCCAGCAGCTGCTCTCCGAACACGAACGCAGGGATACCGGCGTCTTCCAGGGCGTGCTTGACCAGATGGGCGTCGAACAGGTTGTCGGCCTTGTACACGATGTGCATGCGGCGGCTCCTCGGGGCAAGGGTCCAGCATACGCCTGGGGGCTGAATGGTGGTGGTGACGGCGCATGACCGTTCTGCCGGCCAGCGGCCGGCACTACCCATCCACCTTCCGGTAGCGCCGGCAGCGGGCCGGCGGAATGTGGATCGCCGTGCAGTTGGGTAGTGCCGGCCGCTGGCCGGCATCCCCACACCCCACCGGGCAGCCCTGCCCCGTACGCGCTAGACTGTTGGTCTTTCTGCCTTTCTTTTCGCCGACTCATGTCCGAGCATACCCCCGCCAGCCCCGAGACCCCCGCCGACAGCCACGAGAAGCGCGATTTCATCCGCCAGATCGTGCGCGAGGACCTGGCCAGCGGAAAGCACCAGGCGATCAAGACCCGCTTCCCGCCGGAGCCGAACGGCTACCTGCACATCGGTCACGCCAAGTCGATCTGCCTGAACTTCGGCATCGCCGGTGAATTCAGCGGCGTCTGCAACCTGCGCTTCGATGACACCAACCCGGCCAAGGAAGATCCGGAATACGTGGCCGCGATCCAGGACGACGTGCGCTGGCTGGGCTTCAGCTGGAACGAGCTGCGCCACGCCTCGGACTACTTCCAGGCCTACTACCTGGCCGCCGAGAAGCTGATCGAACAGGGCAAGGCCTATGTCTGCGACCTGTCGGCCGAAGAAGTGCGTGCCTACCGCGGCACCCTGACCGAGCCGGGTCGCCCGTCGCCGTGGCGCGACCGCAGCGTCGAGGAAAACCTCGACCTGTTCCGCCGCATGCGCGCCGGTGAGTTCCCCGATGGCGCGCGCACCCTGCGCGCGAAGATCGACATGGCCAGCGGCAACATCAACCTGCGCGATCCGGCGCTGTACCGCATCAAGCACGTCGAGCACCAGAACACCGGCAACGCGTGGCCGATCTACCCGATGTACGACTTCGCCCATGCGTTGGGTGATTCGATCGAGGGCATCACGCACTCGCTGTGCACGCTGGAATTCGAAGACCACCGCCCGCTGTACGACTGGTGCGTGGACAACGTCGATTTCGCCCATGACGACGCGCTGACCCAGCCCCTGGTCGATGCCGGGCTGCCACGCGAAGCGGCCAAGCCGCGCCAGATCGAGTTCTCGCGCCTGAACATCAACTACACGGTGATGAGCAAGCGCAAGCTGATGGCGCTGGTCACTGAACAGCTGGTGGATGGCTGGGAAGACCCGCGCATGCCGACCCTGCAGGGCCTGCGACGCCGTGGCTACACCCCGGCCGCGATGCGCCTGTTCGCCGAGCGCGTGGGCATCAGCAAGCAGAATTCGCTGATAGACTTCAGCGTGCTCGAAGGCGCACTGCGCGAGGACCTCGACAGCGCCGCGCCGCGCCGCATGGCCGTGGTCGACCCGGTCAAGCTGGTGCTGACCAACCTTCCGGAAGGCCACGAAGAACTGCTGACCTTCAGCAACCACCCGAAGGACGAGAGCTTCGGCAGCCGCGAAGTTCCGTTCGCCCGCGAAGTGTGGATCGATCGCGAGGACTTCGCCGAAGTGCCGCCGAAGGGCTGGAAGCGCCTGGTGCCGGGCGGCGAAGTGCGCCTGCGTGGCGCCGGCATCATCCGCTGCGACGAAGTGATCAAGGATGCCGACGGCACCATCATCGAACTGCGCGGCTGGCTCGATCCGGAATCGCGTCCGGGCATGGAAGGCGCCAACCGCAAGGTCAAGGGCACCATCCACTGGGTGAGCGCCGTGCACGGCGTACCGGCCGAGATCCGCCTGTACGACCGCCTGTTCTCGGTGCCGAACCCTGACGACGAATCGGAAGGCAAGACCTACCGCGACTACCTGAACCCGGAATCGCGCCGTACCGTCACCGGCTATGTCGAGCCGGCCGCAGCCAGCGCCGCACCGGAGCAGTCGTTCCAGTTCGAGCGCACCGGCTATTTCGTCGCCGACCGCCGCGATCACACCGAAGCCAAGCCGGTGTTCAACCGCAGCGTGACCCTGCGCGACACCTGGTCGGCCTGAGCACCTGCGCGGGCGCCCACACGGCGCCCGCACGCCCCCGACGATGATCACCGCCCTGTCCGTCCTGCTCTGGTTCATCTCGCAGCATCCGCTGCTGACGTTCTTTGCAGCGATGGTGCTGGCCGGGCTGGTCTCGTGGTGGCGACGCTTTCCAGGCTACGCCATCGTGGTGTTCCCGCTGGCGATGCTCAACATGTTCTTCGGCCACTTCCTCAACGCCACCTTCCTCAACCTAGTGGGCGAGCGCGGCGAAGCGGTGATCGTCAAGGCAGAGCGAACCAGCTCGACGCTCAACGAACAGTACATCTGGCGCTACGAAGGGGTGCTGCGTACCGCCGAGGGCCGCGACGTGGACGTGGTGTTCCACACCAACACCGCTTCGCTGTGGCCGCTGGAAAACGCCATCCGCATCCCGGCGCGCGACCAGCCGTTCGTGGTCAAGTACACGCCGGGCTTCCCACGCAACTTCGTCATCCTCACCAATGAATCCCCGTACGGCGTCGCCCAGGCGCGGGCCAGCGCGCGCGAGCGGGTGGAGGTGGCGGCACGCAAGCTGCATTTCAGCCCGGGTAATGCCGATTTCCGCGCGGACTATCGCCGCGAGCTGGAAAGCTGGCTGCGCGACCACGGCAACGACCCGCAGCAGCAGTCCGACGCGCAGCGCTATCGCGCCGAACTTGACGCGCTCGACCGCTAGCACCAGGCCCGGCCTGGATGCTCCACCCGATCCATCCACAGGCCTGACATGACCACGACGTCCACCGCCCTCCTCCCACTGCTGCAGCAGGCCCTGCAGGACGCCAGCGTCGCCAGCCGCATCGACGGCAACGCGCTGCTGCTGGACAGCGGACTGCGCCTGACCCCGCATGCGATGGCCGCACACGCGCGCGACAACGGGGGCTGGCAGACCTCCACCGTCATCGAAAGCCAGCATCCGCTGCTGTTCGCTGACGGCCTGTTCGAGTACCAGCACGCCAACGGTACCGATGAACAGACATCGCTGCTGGCCGGCTTCCAGGCCTGGGCACGGGTGGACCTGGTGACCCTGCAGACCGTGATCGGCGCCGAAGACGCACAGGCCCTGCCAATGATGGGCCTGACCTATCCGGCCGGCGATGAGGGCCGGGAACACGAACGCACCGTGGTGCTGGGTCCGCTGGCGCATTACCGCGAGCACGAGGTGGACGCCAGCACCTGCAGCGAGGACGACCATGGGTCCTGTCCGTGCTGCCTGTTCACCAGGAGCATGGACGCCTTCGACGAGCTGCTGAAGGCGCGCCCGTTCCTGGCCATCCGCCTGTTCGCCTCGCGCGATGCCGATGGCCTGTGCGAGGCCGATTGCCGGGTCAACGGCCACGATTTCGCCGCCGCCCTGCCCCTGCTGCGTGCCTATGCAGCCAGCTGGCCGCAGGCCGGGCTGGAGTTCCGCAAGCAGTACGTGGTGATCCGCACCGGCTCGCCCGGCTGACCCACCGCCACACCCGATACAGGCCGGTGCGGCTACACTGCGCGCCGGTTTCCCAAGCAACCGCACTTTCTTCCATCCCTACGAGGCACCCCCGCGATGCTGTACGCGCAAGTCCACCTGACCCTTCCCGCCTGGATCCACGACCAGATCGACCTGGATCGTCGATATCCGGGCGATGAGGCCAAGGTCGCGCTGGCGATCGAGCTGTCGCGGCTGAACGTCGAGCACGCCAGTGGCGGCCCGTTCGGCGCCGTGGTGTTCGGCCCGGACGACAAGGTGATCGCTGCCGGCGTGAACCGGGTGATGCCACACGCGACCTCGCTGGCGCACGCCGAGAACATGGCCTACATGCTGGCCCAGCAACGCCTGCAGACCCCGCGCCTGAACGCGGTGCTGTCGCCGGTCACCCTGGCCACCAGCTCGCAGCCGTGCTGCCAGTGCTACGGCGCCACCGTGTGGGCCGGCATCGACCGCCTGCTGATCGGTGCCAGTGCAGCCGACGTCGAAGAACTGACTCCGTTTGACGAAGGCCCGCTGCCGGCCGACTGGGTCGGCGAGCTCAACAAGCGTGGCATCGAAGTGGTGCAGGGCCTGAACCGCGACGCCGCGCGCAGCGTGCTGCGTGCCTATGGGGAAAGCGATGGCGCCCGTTACTGAAACCGGCATCGGCCTGCTGTGCCTGTGCCGGCAGGGTTTCGAGCCCGAGCTGGCCGGCGAACTGCAGTTCCGTGCCGGCGAAGCCGGTTTCGCCGGTTATGCGCGTACCCAGCGCAATGACGGCTACGTGCTGTTCATGTGCGACGAGGCCGCGGCGCTGGCACCGCGCCTGCGCTGGCGCGAACTGATCTTCGCGCGGCAGAAGCTGGTGGTGCTGGCCGAGCTGCCGCAGCTGGATCCGGCCGACCGCATCACGCCGATGCTGGAGGTGCTGGCCGATGCGCCGCGCTTCGGCGACCTGTGGGTGGAGCATCCCGATTCCGACGCTGGCAAGCCGTTGTCCGGCCTGGCGCGTTCCTTTGGCAATGCACTGCGCCCGGCGCTGCGCAAGGCCGGCAAGCTCAGCGACAAGCCGAACACCCGCCTGCCGCGCCTGCATGTGGTGTTCGTCGACGGTACCCATGCCTTCGTCTGCGTGGCCGACCCGGGCGACAGCGCGCCGTGGGCATTGGGCATTCCGCGCCTGAAGCTGCTGCCCGAAGCGCCTTCGCGTTCGGCGCTGAAGCTGGACGAGGCGCTGTTGACCCTACTGACGCCTGAAGAACGCGAGGCGCTGGCCAAGCCCGGCATGCGCGCGGCCGACCTTGGCGCCGCCCCCGGTGGCTGGACCTGGGTGCTCACCCGGCAGCACATGCACGTGCTGAGCATCGACAATGGCCCGCTGCGCCAGCACGTGCTGGACACCGGCCTGGTCGAGCACCTGCGCGCCGATGGCTTCCACTGGCACCCGGAACAACCGCTGGACTGGATGGTCTGCGACATGGTCGAGCAGCCGCGCCGCGTCGCCGAACGCATGGCCACCTGGTTCCGCGAAGGCTGGTGCAGGCATGCGATCTTCAATCTGAAGCTGCCGATGAAGAAGCGCTGGGACGAGACCCGGCTGTGCCTGGACCTGTTCCAGGACCAGGCCGGGAAGCCGCTGGTGGTGCGCGCCAAGCAGCTCTATCACGATCGTGAAGAGATCACCGTGCTGGCCTCGCCGCTGCGCTGATCCCATTGCATCCGCCGGGCATGGCCCGGCGCTACCGGGGAACGGAACCATGCGCTACCACTCGCTCACCCTGCTGATCACTTTGCTGTCAGTCGCACCGGCCATGGCCCAGCAACTGCCGCACACCCCTGCGCAGAGCCAGCCGCTGGGCCCCACCGGCGGCGCGATCCGCCAGCAGCCACTGGATGCCGGTCGGGTCAGCGGCAGCGTCGAGATTGCACAGCCGGCCGGCGAGGCACAGGTGACGGTGCGTTCGCTGGAGCCCAGCAGCGTGGTTGGCCAGTACCGCATCCACTTCGCCGCGCTGGATGTGAACGGCGATGGTTTCATCAGCCGCGAGGAAGCGCAGGCCAACCCGGCGCTGGCCGACGAATTCAATTCGCTGGACCGCAGGCATCGCGGCAAGCTGGACCGCACCGACCTGGCCGGCTGGCTGGTGGATTGAAAAAGGGGACGGAGGGGATTAAGTCGTATGTGCACATACGACTTAATCCCCTCCGTCCCCTTTTTGCTTCAGACGCCGGCGGCGCGCTTCCAGAACGCCTGCACCAGCGGCGGCCATCGGCCGACGCAGCCCAACGCACGGCCCCGGGCCAGGGTCAGGTGCATTTCGTCGTTGGAGAACAGGCGGTTGATCGCATCGAAGCTGTAGGCGGCGATGTGGTTGTCGCTCCGCCGTTCGCGTGCCCAGCGCTGCAGGCGCTGCGGCGACAGCCGCGGTTGGCCGCGGCGCTCTGCCGAGGGTGCCAGCCACTGCTGCAGGGCGGCGACATCACGCAGCCCCAGGTTCACGCCCTGCCCGGCCAGCGGATGCACCACATGCGCCGCGTCACCCAACGCCAGTACACGACCGGCCACGTAGTGACGGGCCAGCTGGCGGCGCAGCGGGAATGCCGCTCGCGGGGAGGCCAACCGCAGCTCACCCAGGCGTGCCGCGAAGGCGCGGGTCAGTTCGCGGTTGAAGCTGTCCTCGTCCAGTGCCAGAACACGCGCCGCCTCGTCCTCGGGCAGGGTCCAGACGATCGAGCTGCGGCGCTCGGCCACCGGCAGCAACGCCAGCGGCCCGCTTGGCAGGAAGCGCTGCCAGGCCGTGGCCTGGTTGGGAAGATCGCTGTCCACGTAGGCCACCACGCCACGCTGGTGGTAGTCATGGCGCTCCACCTCTATCCCGGCCAGCTGGCGGAGGGTCGATTCGGCGCCGTCGGCGGCCACCGCCAACGCCGCTTCCAGGCGACGCCCGTCATCCAGGCGCAGGCGCACGCCGTCCTCGTCCTGCTCCAGCGCGTCCACCCGTGCCGGGCAGTGCAGCTGCACACCCGCCGCCGGCAGCGCCGACCACAGGCGGTCCTGCAGCAGCCCGTTCTCGACGATGTAGCCCAGTTCGCGACGGCCGAAGCGATCGGCGTCGAACAGCAGATCCTCGCCACCGGCAGCGTCCCACACCTGCATGCGCCGGTAGGGCCATGCACGGGCCTGCGCGATCGCCGGCCACACACCAAGACGATTCAGCAGCTGTACGTTGTCGGCAGCGAAGGCGAACACGCGCAGGTCCGGCTGTGCGGCCTGCCACGGCGCCGGTTCGCGACCTTCCACCAGCGCCACCGACAGGCCAGCATCAGCCAGCGCCAGCGCACACGCGGCACCGACCACGCCACCGCCGATGATGGCCACATCAAGACGCGCGCGCCGGCTCATGCCGCTTCTCCACGGCACAGCCGCGGCACCTCGCCGCGGAAGCCCATCGCACCACCGACCAGCATCGATTGCACCGAGGCGCGCTGCGCGGCCACCAGGCCGAGGCTGCGCAGCGGCCGCATCAACGGCGCCGGATTGCTGGTCAGGCGCGCCAGCCCGCCGGAGAACGCCACCGTCTGCCGGCGGTCCTCTTCGCGGCGCGCGACATAGGCCTGCAGCAGTGCATCGCTGCCGGCATCCTCATGCGCATCCTCCAGCAGTTCAGCCAGGGTCAGCGCATCGCGCAGGCCCAGGTTGAAGCCCTGCGCCCCCAGCGGATGGACGGTCTGCGCGGCATTGCCGAGCAGCACCGCGCGCTCTCCGGCCAACGCGCGCGCCAGCACCTGGATGAGCGGATAAGCACTGCGCGGGCCGGATTCGAGCAGCCGGCCCGCGCGCCAGCCGATCGCGTTCTGCAGGCGTTGCAGCCAAGCCGCATCGTCCAGCGCCATCACCGCATCGGCCTGGTCGCGCGCAACACCGTGCACGGTGCCGAAGTGGCGATCACCACGCGGCAGCAGGGCGGTCGGGCCGGTATCGGTGAAGCGCTCCCAGGCGGTGCCGTCCGGCGCACGCTGGCTGCGCACGCGGGCCACGAACAGGGTCTGCTGGAAATCATGGCGGTCGACCTCGATGCCGAGCGCGCCGCGCACGCCACTGGTCGTGCCATCGGCCCCCACCACCAGCCGGGCCTGCAGCACGCGTTCGCCGGTCTCGTCGGCCACCCGCACCTGGCGGTAGCCATCGACCACCTCGCCCAGGCCCAGGAAGCGCATGGGCCGGTAGCGCCGCAGCCGCGGCAGCTCCTGCAGGCGCGCTTCCAGCGCCTGGCCGAAGTCCCGCGCCACCACCACCTGGCCGAACCACGGCCGGTCGTAGTCGGAAGCCTCCAGCTGCACGCGGCCGAAATCGCCGGCGCGGCTGACGTGGATGCGGCGGATCGGGCCCGGCGCCATCGCCAGCTTCTGCATGACCCCCAGCGCGGTCAGCGCATTGACCGTGGCAGCGGCAAAACTGAGGTTGCGCTGGTCGAACACCGCCGGCAGCTCGCCGGCCGGGCTGGCCTCGAGCAGGCCCACATCGCGGCCCAGGCGGTCCAGGGCGATGGCCAGGCTGGCACCGACCAGGCCACCACCGACGATCAGCACGTCATGTCGTTCACTCATGATGTTCATGATACGCGCTCGCCCTGCCCGAACGCCCAACACCACCCGACCTGCGCTAACCGGCGCGGCGGGCTAGAATGAAACCTGAATCCGCTCCGGGCCCGCTGCCATGTCCGCCATCGCCAACCGCGCCTTCGTCCTGTCCGTCCTCGTGCTGTTGCTGGCGGCGACCCGGGTCAACCACTTCGCGGCGATCCCCGATGCCTCCTGGGCGGTGTTCTTCATCGGTGGCTTCTACCTGGCCACGTGGACACGCTGGGCGTTTCCGCTGCTGATGGTGTTCGCCGTGCTGGTGGACTGGATCGTGATCCGCAGCAGCGGCCTGGATTTCTGGCAGCACTACTGCGTGTCGCCGGGTTACTGGCTGCTGCTGCCGGCGTATTTCTCGCTGTGGGCCGGCGGCATGCTGCTGGGCCGCAACTACCAGGGCGCACGCTGGCCGGTGCTGGCCAAGGGTGCACTGCTGCTGGTGGCCTCGGTGGCGGTCTGCCACCTGCTGGCGCAGGGCGGTTTCTACTGGACCACCCGCAACGTGGCCGAGCCGACGCTGGCCGGTTGGGCGCAGAACTACGCACAATGGTTCGGCCCCTACCTGCGCACCACCGCGATCTACGTGGCGCTGGCGGCGGCATTGCAGCTGGCGGTGGAGCAGGTACTGAAGCTTCAGCAGGCCCGCCGCGACATCCGGCACTGAGCCGCGCCATGGGCCATCGCCTCTCGCGCATCTATACCCGCACCGGCGACGACGGCAGTACCGGCCTCGGCGACGGCCAGCGCGTGGCCAAGGACGACGCCCGGGTGGCGTCCTACGGCACCGTCGATGAAGCCAACGCTGCGCTCGGCCTGCTGCTTGCCACCGCGCTGCCCGAGGATGTCCGCGCGCTGGTGGTGCATCTGCAGCACCAGCTGTTCGACCTGGGTGCCGAGCTGTGCATCCCGGGCCACGTCGCCATCCACGCCGCCGATGTCTCGGCACTGGAACAGCAGCTGGACCACTACAACGCCAACCTGCCGATGTTGAAGGAGTTCATCCTGCCGGCTGGTGGCGAGGCCGCCGCACGCTGCCACCTGGCCCGCACCATCGTCCGCCGCGCCGAGCGCGAGACCGTCACCCTGGCCCGCCTTGAGCCCGTGCGCAGCGAGGCGCTGCAGTACCTCAACCGGCTGTCGGACCTGCTGTTCGTGCTGGCGCGCGTACTGGCCCGCGCCGACGGCCATGGCGAAGCGCTGTGGCAGCCACAGCAGCGCCAGCGCTGAGTCGGCACGATGCTGGTCTTCACCCATCCGTCCTGCCTGCTGCATGACCCCGGCCCCGGCCATCCGGAGTGCCCGCAACGCCTGCAGCAAGTACTCGATGCCCTGCACGCCGCGTTCCCCGGCCAGCTCGACTGGCGCGAGGCGCCGCCGGCCAAGTTCGGCGAACTGACCCGGGTCCACGACAGTGCCCTGCTCGACTTCGTGCTGCAGCCGCAGACCGCGCCGCTGCGCCAGCTGGACATGGACACCTGGACCTCGCCGGGCTCGGCCAGTGCCGCCGTGCACGCCGCCGGCGCCGGGGTGGCCGCGGTCGATGCAGTGATGCTGGGCGAGGATCCGCTGGCGTTCTGCGCGGTGCGGCCCCCGGGCCACCACGCCACCAGCAGCACCGCGATGGGCTTCTGCCTGCTCAACAACATTGCCATTGCCGCGGCCCATGCCCGCGACCGCCATGGGCTGGAGCGGATCGCGGTGGTCGATTTCGATGTCCACCATGGCAACGGCACCCAGGACATCTTCCAGCACGACGCCCGGGTCTCGTACTACAGCACCCACCAGGCCGGCCTGTTCCCCAATTCCGGCCTGCGCCGCGACCGCGGTGCCGGCAACCTGATGAACATCCTGCTGCCCCCGGGCAGTGGCGGTTTCCGCTTCCGCAACGTGTGGGCCGACGAAATGCTGCCGGCCATCGACGACTTCCGTCCGCAGCTGCTGCTGATCTCGGCCGGCTTCGACGCCCACCTGCGTGACCCGCAGGCCGACCTGATGCTGGAAACCGACGATTTCGCCTGGATCACCCGGGAGCTTCATGCGCTGGCGCGCCGTCATGCGGCCGGCCGGGTGGTCTCGATGCTGGAAGGCGGCTATGACCTGCAGGCCCTTGCCGAGTGCAGCGTGGCCCATGTCCGGGCCCTGCTGCTGCCCCCTCCCGGCAGCGTCTCCGGATGAACCCGAACCGGCAGGCTGCGGCGTCCTTCATTGCCCCTATGCAAGGGATGGGGCAAGCTACCGTCCGTTTTCGCCCGAATCCGAACCGCGTGCGCCGAGCCCTCCGCCTGCTTCCCCTGCCTCTGAGCATCGCCATCTGCCTGCCGGCAATGGCCGATGAAAAGCCGCTCAACTGGGGCCTGTGCCCGGCTACCGACGTGATTCCCGCGTTCACCGATGCGCCCACCCCGGTCCCGGGGCAGGACAAGGCCGCCGCCAGCGCTGCGCGCGAGCAGCAGCCGACCGACATCGAGGGTGACCAGCTGCTGGGCACGACCACTGTGCCGCAGTACGAAGGCAACGTGGCCCTGCGCCGCGGCGACCAGTTCGTCGGCACCGACAAGCTCAGCTTCGATACCGAGAGCGGCAACTACATCGCCGACGGCAATGTCCGCTACCAGGACTCCTCGATCCGCATGGTCGCCAAGCGCGCCGAGGGCAACCAGGAAAGCGACACCCACAAGATCACCGACATCAAGTACCAGCTGGTGTCGCGCCGCGGCAACGGCGATGCCGAGTCGGTCGACCTGCAGGGCGCGGTCGGCCAGATGCACCGCTCCACCTACACCACCTGCGACCCGTCACAGCCGGTGTGGAAGCTGTCGGCGCCGCAGATCGAAGTGGACAACGACGAGGGCTTCGGCACCGCCCGCAACGCCGTGCTGCGGATCGGCAAGGTGCCGGTGCTGTGGGCGCCGTACTTCAAGTTCCCGATCGATGACCGCCGCAAGACCGGCCTGCTGTTCCCGCAGCTGGGCATGTCCGGGCGCAACGGATTCGACTACGCACAGCCGATCTACTTCAACCTGGCGCCGAACTACGACGACACGTTGACCCCGCGCTACATGAGCCGCCGCGGCCTGATGCTCGACAACGAGTTCCGCTATCTCTACAACGGCGGCCGCGGCGAACTGCTGACCGCGTTCATGCCCAACGACAAGCTGCGCGACCGCGACCGCGGCCGGGTGATGTTCAGCGGTTACCACAACGTGGACAGCCACTGGCAGGCCCGTGCGAACCTGGCCTGGGTCAGCGACGAGCGCTATGTCGAGGACTTCGCCAACCGCCTGGTCGGGGTGACTGCCTCGAACCTGCAGAGCACCGTGGGCCTGTACGGCACCGGCAGGAACTGGACGGCCGGCATCATGGCCGACCGCTGGCAGCTGACCGACTACACGCTCAATGAAAGCGCGCTGCCGTACAACCGCCAGCCGCGCCTGTACTTCAACTGGGACAAGCCGGTCCTGCCGTGGCTGGAAACCGGCATCTATGCCGAAGCCGTGCGCTTCACCCACGACGACATCAACTTCAAGTACGGCGCCGATGCGGGACCCGACCTGCAGTACACGCGCAACGGCCAGACCCAACGCATGTACGGCGGCTCGCGACTGGACGTGAAGCCGTACGTGTCGTTCCCGATCAGTGGCGCGGCGTGGTACGTCACCCCGACCCTGGCCTACCGCTACACCGGCTACGACCTGGATCAGGGCCTGGCTGACAGCGTCCGCCGCAACGTGCTGGCCTCGCAGGGCGTCGACCCGAACACCGCCACGCCGGAGCAGCTGCGCGGCAACAAATCGCCCAGCCGCAGCCTGCCGATCGGCAGCATCGACGCCGGCCTGTTCTTCGATCGCGAGACCACGATCGGCGGCAAGTCATTCCTGCACACGCTGGAACCGCGCCTGTTCTACCTGCGCACGCCGTACCGCAACCAGGACGACCTTCCGATCTTCGACACCCGTGACTTCACGTTCAGCTGGGGCCAGCTGTTCCGCGACTCGCGCTACACCGGCGCCGACCGCCAGAACGATGCCAACCAGCTGACCCTGGCATTGGGCACCCGCTTCATCGACCAGACCACCGGCAAGGAACGCTTCTCGGCGGCCATCGGCCAGATCCAGTATTTCGACGAGTCGCGGGTGACCGTCACCCCGGGCGGCGCGCCGGTGGAAAAGGGCAAGTCGGCGTGGATCGCCGACGGCAACTACATGATCAACGACCGCTGGACCCTGGGTGCCACCTACCAGTGGGACCCGAAGTACAAGCGTGAGGATCTGGCCAGCGTCCGTGCCCGCTATCTGATGCCCAACGATGGCGTGATCAACCTCAGCTACCGCTACCGCATCAACTCGGGCGCCCCGGCCAACGCCAACAAGCACGACCGTACCCTGCTGGAACAGGCCGACCTGTCGTTCCTGTACCCGCTGAATGCGCGCTGGAGCCTGGTCGGTCGCTACTACTACTCGCTGCAGGACAAGGAGCCGCTGGAAATCATCGGCGGTGTCCAGTGGGACAGCTGCTGCCTGGCCGTGCGTGTGGTCGGCCGCCGCTATGTCCGCAACCGCGAAGGCGAGATGAACAACTCCATCCAGGTGGAGTTCGTGCTCAAGGGCCTGAGCTCCCTGGGGCAGGACACGGACCGTACCCTGCGCCGTGCTATCCTCGGCTACAACCGCGACGACCTCTATCTCGTGCCGCCGAGCAACACCGGGGCGACCCGGGATGACTACGATCCGAACCTGATCCCATGACCAAGCGCTTCCCCGTTCTTCTCGCCTCGCTGCTGGCGGTGTCCAGCGTGTCCGCCCCCCTGCAGGTGCTTGCCCAGGAGGCGCAGCCGCTTGACCGCATCGCTGCCGTCGTCGATGAGGACGTGATCCTGCAGAGCGAGCTCCAGCGTGCGATCGCCAACATCAAGGCGCAGTATGCCGGCCGCGAAAACCAGCTGCCGCCGGAAGACGTGCTCAGCCGCCAGGTGCTCGAACGCCTGGTGCTGGTCAAGCTGCAGGTGGCCCGCGCCCAGGGCAGCGGCATCCGTGTCAGCGACCAGGAGCTGAACCAGGCGATGAACGCCATCGCCCAGCAGAACGGTTCGAACCTGGATGCCCTTCGCCAGCGCCTGGCCCATGACGGTATCGATTTCAACGATTTCCGCGCGTCGGTGCGTGACGAGATCACCGTGCAGCGCCTGCGCCAGAGCTTCGCGCAGAGCCGCATCAGCGTCAGCGAGGGTGAAGTCGACGCCGCGCTGAAGCAGCAGGCCACGGTAGGCAACCAGTATCACCTGGCGCACATCCTGATCGCCCTGCCCGACGGTGCCAACGCCGACCAGATCGCCACCGGCCAGAAGAAGGCCGATGGCGTGAAGGCCCTGCTGGACAAGGGCGAGCTGGACTTCAACGCGGCGGCCGTGCGCTATTCGGACAGCCCGAACGCGCTGGAAGGCGGCGATCTGGGCTGGCGCAGCCTGGATGAAATCCCGCAGGCCTTTGCCCAGTTGATGGAAAAGATGAAGCCGGGCGAGGTGGTCGGCCCGATCCGCGGCCCGAGCGGCTTCCAGCTGCTGAAGCTGGTGGAAGTGCGTGACAGCAGTTCCGCCGCCGGTGAGCAGACGGTCACCGAGTTCCACGGCCGCCACATCCTGGTCCGCGTGGACGACCACCAGACCGATGCCGCTGCCAAGGCCAAGATCGATACCCTGCGCGCCCGCATTGCCGGCGGCGCCGACTTCCAGACCGTTGCCAGGGAGTCCTCCGAGGACAACAACAGCAAGGGCCAGGGCGGTGATCTCGGCTGGTTCCCGGCTGACGCGTTCGGTCCGGCCTTCGGCCAGCAGGTGAGTGGCCTGCAGGATGGTGGCGTCAGCCAGCCGTTCCGCACCGACGCCGGTTGGCACATCGTGCAGCGCGTGGCGACCCGCCAGACCGACGTGACCACCGACAACCAGCGCGCCCAGGTCCGCGAGACCATCGGCCGCCGCAAGCTGGAAGACGAGTACAACCGCTTCCTGCAGGAACTGCGTGGCGAAGCCTACGTCAGCTTCCGCAGCGGCGACCGCGCGGAAAACACCGCCACGCCGCCGCAGTCCTGACCGATGCGCCCCGAGCTCGCTCTGGTACCGGGCGAGCCCGCAGGGATCGGCCCGGAGCTGTGTGTCCGCCTCGTCCAGCAGCCGCGTGAAGATTGCCGGCTGCTGGCCTTCGCCGACCCGGACACCCTGCGCGCGGCTGCGGCCGCCCTGAACCTGCCCCTGCAACTGCTGCCCGAGCACGCCGAAGCACGCGTCCCCGGCGATCTGCGCCTGCGCGCCGTCCGCAACGCGGCGCCCAGCCACTTCGGCCAGGCCGATCCGGCCAATGCCAGCGCGGTCATCGGCGCCCTGCTCGGCGCCGGCCAGGCCTGCCTGTCCGGTGAGCTGCACGGTGTGGTGACCGGCCCGGTGCACAAGGCGGTCATCAACGAGGGCGGCATCGCCTACAGCGGCACCACTGAACTGCTGGCCGACCAGGCCGGAGTGAAGGTGGTGATGATGCTGGCCAATCACATTGTCCGCGTGGCCCTGGCCACCACCCACCTGCCGCTGCGCGAGGTGGCCGATGCGATCACCGCGCCCAGCCTGGAACACACCCTGCGCACGGTGCATGCCGCGCTGCGCCGCGAGTTCGGCCTGCCTGCGCCGCGCATCGCGGTGCTCGGGCTGAACCCGCATGCCGGCGAAGACGGTCATCTGGGACGCGAGGAACTGGACCTGGTCATCCCCCTGCTGCAGCGCCTGCGCGCGGAGGGCATGGACCTGGTCGGCCCGCTGCCGGCCGACACCGCCTTCCTGCCGGCCAAGCTGGCCGGCTTCGACACCGTGCTGGCGATGTACCACGACCAGGGCCTGCCGGTGCTGAAGTATTCCGGCTTCGAGCAGGCGGTGAACCTGACCCTGGGCCTGCCCTACCCGCGCGTGGCGGTCGACCATGGCACCGCGCTGGACCTGGCCGGCCGCGGCATCGCCGATCCTTCCAGCCTGCAGGCGGCAACGACGCTGTGTGCGCAGCTGGCGCGGCAACGTACACTGAGCGCATGAATTCCCCGCATTCCCCCTCCGGCCCGGTGTTCACCGCACCGGCCAAGAAGCAGCTTGGCCAGCATTTCCTGGCCGATCGCCACTACATCGACAAGATCGTGATGGCGGTCAATCCGAAAGATGGTGACCGCCTGGTTGAAATTGGTCCAGGCCAGGGCGCCATCACCCTGCCGCTGCTGCGCGTGCACCCGAAGCTGACGGTGATCGAGTTCGACCGCGACCTGATCGCGCCGCTGACCGCCGCCGCCGAGCCGCTGGGCGAGCTGACCATCGTCCACCGCGACGTGCTGCGCGTGGACTTCACCGAACTGGCCGATGGCCAGCCGATCCGCCTGGTCGGCAACCTGCCCTACAACATCTCCTCGCCGATCCTGTTCCATGCGCTGGAGCATGCCGCGGTGATCCGCGACATGCACTTCATGCTGCAGAAGGAGGTGGTCGACCGCATGGCCGCCGGCCCCGGCAGCAAGGTGTATGGCCGCCTCAGCGTGATGCTGCAGGCCTACTGCCAGGTGACCTCCCTGTTCGTGGTGCCGCCGGGCGCGTTCCGGCCGCCGCCGAAGGTCGATTCGGCCGTGGTGCGGCTGGTGCCGCGTGACCCGGCCTCGATCAGCATCAACGACCACACGCGCTTCGCCGAGGTGGTCAAGGCCGCCTTCGGGCAGCGCCGCAAGACCCTGCGCAACGCCCTGAACAACGTGGTGTCCGCCGAGCAGTTCATCGCTGCCGGCGTGCGTCCCGATGCCCGCGCCGAACAGCTGGACGTGGCCGAATTCATCGCTTTGGCCAATGCCTCCTGATTACACTGCCGGTATGGAAGACGCTGACGTATATGCCATCTCCGTCGAAGTCGCGCCGCGCTTCCTCGACGATCAATCCGCGCCGGAAGACGGTCGCTTTGCGTTCGCCTACACGATCCGCATCCACAACCAGGGGCGGGTCGCCGCACGCCTGGTCGCACGCCACTGGCGCATCACCGATGCCAATGGCCGTGTCGAGCATGTCGATGGCGACGGGGTGATCGGCGAGCAGCCGCGGCTGCGCCCCGGTGAAGACTTCCGTTACACGTCCGGTGTCATGCTGGGGACCGATCACGGGACCATGCAGGGGCACTACGACATGGTCGCCGACGATGGCACCGAATTTGCCGCGCCGGTCGCACCGTTCGTGCTGGCCGTCCCGCGTACCCTGCACTGACACGGAGGCCGAACGATGAGTGTGTGGGCGATCGGCGACCTGCAGGGCTGCTACGACGTGACCCAGCGGTTGCTGGAGAAGATCCGCTTCGACCCGGCCCAGGACACCCTGTGGTTCTGCGGCGACCTGGTCAACCGTGGCGGCCAGTCGCTGGAAACGCTGCGGCTGGTGCATTCGCTGCGCGAGCACAGCGTGGTGGTGCTGGGCAACCATGATCTTTCGCTGCTGGCCGTCGGTGCACGCACCGAAGAGGAGCAGCGCAAGGTCAACCCGGACCTGCTGCGCATCGTGCAGGCCGAGGACCGCGACGAACTGCTGGACTGGCTGCGCCTGCAGAAGCTGGTGCATGTGGATCGCGAGCTGGGCTGGATGATGGTGCACGCCGGCCTGGCGCCGAAGTGGACCACGCAGATGGCAGAGAAGCACGCCGCCGAAGTCGAGGTGCAGCTGCACGGCGCCGGCTACCGCAAGCTGTTCCGCAACATGTACGGCGACAAGCCAAGCTGGGCGCCGAACCTGTCCGGCTACGACCGTTCGCGTGCGATCATCAACGTGCTCACCCGCATGCGCTACTGCACCCCGCGCGGGCGCATCGGCATCGAGGACAAGGGCACCCCTGGCACGCAGGAACAGGGACTCTACCCCTGGTTCGAAGTACCTGGACGGGTCGAGCGCGACCTCAAGATCGTCTGCGGCCACTGGTCGGCGCTGGGCCTGACCATCACCCAGGGCGTGCACGCCATCGACACCGGCGCAGTCTGGGGCGGCAAGCTGACCGCGATCCAGCTCGATACCGACGAGCTGCGCGTGGTGCAGGTACCGGGCCGTGATGTACCGGCACCCGTACCCCACGCCCGCCCGCCGGCGCGACCGGCGCACGAGCGCTCCGCCGCTGCGGTGCAGGGCAAGGAACAGGGCGGCGGCAACGCCACTGCTGCCAACCCGGGCAACCGTGGTCCGCGCCGTCGTCGCCGTCGAGGTGGTGGCGGTGGAGGCTCCGGTGGACCCCACAACAACGGCGCCGCGCCGCAGGCATGACGCGACGCGGCTGGGCACCATGGAGGGTGCTGCTGCTGACGCTGGCCCTGGCCAGCGGCTGCCAGCCTGCTTCGCCCCCGGCTCCCACCGGCGGCGGAAATGCCGCCCCCACGCCATCGCAGCCGCAGGCCCCTTCACCGCCACTGGTGGCCGCAGCGCGCGCACAGATCGGCGTCACCACCCGTTACGATCCCGCCTACCAGGTCCTGTCCTATCCCGGCGGCGACGTCCCGCTTGATCGCGGCGTGTGCACCGACGTGGTGGTGCGCGCCCTGCGCAGCCAGGGCCTGGACCTGCAGGCGCGCGTGCATGAAGACATGCGCGGCAACTTCAGCGCGTATCCCGCGATCTGGGGCCTGTCACGGCCGGACCGCAACATTGATCATCGACGTGTGCCGAACCTGATGCGCTGGTTCGAACGGCAGGGCTGGCAGCAACCGATCACCGCCCTCGCCACCGACTATGCGGCCGGTGACATCGTGGCCTGGAAGCTCAACGGCAACGGTCTGCTGCATGTCGGCATCGTCTCCGACCGGAGGCTGGCCAATGGCACACCGCTGGTGCTGCACAACATCGCGCGCGGCACGCGTGAAGAGAACCTGCTGTTCCAGCACGCGATCATCGGGCATTACCGGATGCCGTAGGCACCTGCAGAGCCGGGCCATGCTCAGCTACGGGAGGTATCAGGCAACAGCAGCCGAGCATGGCTCGGCTCTACAGAAAACCATCCTCAGCGGCGCACGTAATGCACGAAGCGGAACGCATAGGCGTGGCGGTCATCGGCCGGATGCGGCTCGCTGCTCACTTCCCGCCAGTCCTGCACGGCCACCTCGGGGAAATGGGTGTCGGCGGGGACTTCGGCATCGACCCAGGTCAGGTACAGGTCGCTGGCCTGGTCCAGCAGCTGGTGGAAGATCTCGCCGCCGCCGATGATGCACAGCTCGCTGGCGCCCTCGCCTTCGGCAATCGCCTTCGCCTCGTCCAGCGACGCCACCGCGCGCATGCCCGCGAACGGCACCTGGCCGCTGCGGGTCAGCACCAGGTTGGTGCGCCCCGGCAGTACGCGGCCGATCGACTCGGCCGTCTTGCGCCCCATCAGGATCGGCTTGCCCAGGGTGAGCGCCTTGAAGTGCTTGAAATCATCCGGCAGGTGCCAGGGCATGGCATTGCCCTGGCCGATGCCACGGTTGCGGTCCAGCGCCACGATCATCGAGAGCTTCATTTGTCCGGATACAACTCGTTGAAGATTTTCATCGCCGCGCTACGTCCACCGAGTACTGTCGCAACCGCTGAGCAATAGAGCAGGAACAGTATTGCCGCAGTAGTCGGTTTGAGGTCAGTAATCATGGCCCAAAGGTCCACATCCTTTCCCGCGACCGCCGCATTGGCGACTGCCAGGAGAGGAGTAATTAACACACCAACAGTCAATGCAACGGCCAGGGAGCCGGACATCGACATCAAGCCTTCCGCCAGCTTTTCCCGTGCCTTTCGTGAATGTTTGCTCATTGCTTCTCCACTTGGTGAATCCGAGAAACAATCTGCATCAGTCAGGTCTCACCAGCTGATACGCAGCATGCCAAACATCACTCACACCGCCACCGGCGCCTTGATCGCCGGGTGCGGGTCATAGCCGTCGATGCGGATGTCGTCGAACCGGAAGCCGAACAGGTCGCTCACCTCCGGGTTCAACCACAGCTTCGGCAGCGCGCGCGGTTCACGCGAAAGCTGCTCGCGCGCCTGCTCGAAGTGGTTCGAATACAGGTGCGCGTCGCCCAGCGTATGCACGAAGTCGCCCACGCCCAGGCCCGTGGCCTGCGCCACCATGTGGGTCAGCAGCGCATAGCTGGCGATGTTGAACGGCACGCCGAGGAAGATGTCGCCACTGCGCTGGTACAGCTGGCAGCTGAGCTTGCCGTCCACCACGTAGAACTGGAACAGGTTGTGGCACGGCATCAGCGCCATCTGCGAAAGCTCGCCCACGTTCCAGGCGCTGACCACCAGCCGGCGCGAATCGGGGTTGCGCTTGATCTCGTCCACCAGCCACTGCATCTGGTCGATCTCGCGGCCATCGGCGGTGGCCCAGCTGCGCCACTGCTTGCCGTAGACCGGGCCGAGATCGCCGTTCTCGTCGGCCCACTCGTCCCAGATGCGTACCTGGTTGTCCTTCAGGTAGCCGATGTTGGTATCGCCCTTCAGGAACCACAGCAGCTCGTGGATGATCGAGCGCAGGTGCAGCTTCTTGGTGGTGACCAGCGGGAAACCTTCATTGAGGTCGAAGCGCATCTGCCAGCCGAACACGCTGCGGGTGCCGGTGCCGGTGCGGTCACTCTTCTCCGCGCCATGTTCCAGCACATGCGCGAGCAGATCCAGGTAGGCCTTCATGCCTTGCCCTCCGCAGCCATCACCGGTTGCGGCTGCAGCACCGGCGCGCGGCGCGACATCACCAGCAGCACCAGGCCGAAGGCGATGAGCGGCAGGCTGAGGATCTGGCCACGGGTCAGCCAGTCGAAGGCCACATAGACGCCGTTGTCGGGCATGCGTACGAATTCGACGGCGAAGCGGAACAGGCCGTACATCAGCGCGAACAGGCCGCCGACCAAGTAACGGTGGCGCGGCTTGGCCGACACCGTCCACAGCACCACGAACATCACCAGGCCTTCCAGGAACGCTTCATACAGCTGCGAGGGATGGCGGGCGAACTGGTTCAGCGCGCCGGTGGCGAACTGCGCCTGCAGGGTCGCATGGTCCAACTGGTTCAGCGGCGCCGGCAGGCCCGACGGGAACACCACGCCCCACGTGCCGTCGGTGTACTTGCCCCACAGCTCGGCGCCGATGAAGTTGCCGATGCGACCAAAACCCAGGCCCAGCGGTACCAGCGGCGCCATGAAATCCATGGTGTCGAAGAAGTGCAGCGCGTGCTTGCGCGACCACCACCAGCAGGCACCCAGCACGCCCAGCAGGCCGCCATGGAAACTCATGCCGCCGTCCCACACCTTGAACAGCAGCAGCGGGTTGTGCAGGAAATCGCCCAGCGCGTAGAACAGCATGTAGCCGATGCGGCCGCCCAGCACCACGCCGAGCATGGCGTAGAACAACAGGTCGGAGAAGCCGTTGGCATCGACGCCCGGCAGGCGCCCGGCGGCGATGCGCGTGCGGCCCAGCAGCCAGGCCGCAGTGAAGCCGAGCAGGTACATGATGCCGTACCAGTGCACCTTGATCGGCCCCAGCGAGAGGGCGATGGGGTCGATGTCGTGGAAATAGATCATGGAAGGTGCCTTGCGGTTGAACGCCTATTCTCGGGCCAGTGCCGCCCCGGCTCAACCAAGGATCTGCGGCGAGTTCGGCAACGCGTCATCGTTCGACCGGGTCGAGGCCGGAAAGTGCCCTTCGATCAGGCTGGAGACCTCGTCGATGGCATCCTGCAGCGCTTCCACCGGATTGGAACCACGCAGGCCCTCGCGCAGATGGGTGCAGACCCGCTGCCACTGCGCCGGACTGACCCGGCCATGCAGGCCGCGGTCGGCGACGATCTCGATGGCATGGTCGGCCAGCAGCAGGTAGATCAGCACGCCGTTGTTGTGGGCGGTGTCCCAGGTGCGCAGGCGTGCGAAGGCATGCTCGGCGGCCTGCCTCGGGGTGACCTTGTGCCACAACGCGGCCAGCGGCAGATCGGCCTCCACCGCGAACATCACCTGACCGCCGTGGCGCTGCTCACCGGCCGCGATGGCCTCGGTGATCGCCTGCAGCGTGGCTGGCGGGAACGCGCGACGTACCGACGGCGAACATACATGGCGGAACAGACGTTGGATCATCACCAGCCTCCCGAAGCGCCACCGCCACCGGAACGGCCACCGCCGCCGCCCCAGCCGCCTCCGCCGCCGAATCCACCACCACCGCCGAAGCCGCCTCCCCCGCCCCAGCTGCCACCGCCCCAGCCACCACCGCCGGCAAAGCGCCCCGGATGGCCGGACAGCATCGCCACGATCAGGCCAACCACGCCGGCCAGGCCACTGGCCAGCAGGGTGGAGGTGAACAGGAACGCCGCCACGGCTGCGCCAGCGCCGCCGAGCAGGCCACGCAGCGGGCGCGGCACGCGCGCGAACACGCCGCGCAGGATGCTGCCGGCGAACACACCGATGAACAGCGCCAGAAACCAGGCATCGCCGCCGCCACCCGGCTCGCGCCCACGATGGCCACTGACCGGTGCCGGCAGCGTTTCGCCATCGATCAGCTTGACCAGCACGGCGGTGGCATCCGTGATGCCCCCGGCGTAGTCGCCGGCGCGGAAACGCGGCACCAGGTATTCCTGGATGACCCGGTTGGCGATGGCATCGGGAATCGCGCCTTCCAGGCCGTAACCCGGCTCGATCCGCACGCGCCGGTCGTCCTTGGCCACCACCAGCAGCACGCCGTCATCGACGCCCTTGCGGCCGATCTGCCACTGGTCGAAGACCCGCGTGGTGTACTGCGCGATGTCCTCCGGCTGGGTGGTGGGTACCACCAGCACCTGCAGCTGGCTGCCCTTGCGCTGCTGCAGGTCCAGCGCCTGCTGCACCAGCGCCTGCTTCTGCGCGGCATCCAGCGTGCCGGTGGTGTCGACCACCGGCGAATCCAGCGCCGGAATCGGCGCCAGCTGCTGGGCCTGCGCCGCCAGCGGCAGCCACAGCAGCAGGGCCAGCAGCGCAGTGGCCAGGCGCATCGGTCAGTGGCCCGGCTGCGGTGCCGGCTGCTGCTGCGGCGCGTTGCCGAAATCCACCGCCGGTGCGTTGGAGATCTGCGCCTCGTTCTCCACAGTGAAGTTCGGCTTGGTCTTGTAGCCGAAGATCTTGGCGGTGATCACCTGCGGGAACGAACGGATGTAGGTGTTGTAGTCCTGCACCTGCTGGATGTAACGACCACGCGCAACCGTGATCCGGTTTTCGGTGCCTTCCAGCTGGGCCTGCAGGTCGCGGAAGTTCTGGTCGGACTTCAGCACCGGATAGTTCTCGGTCACCACCAGCAGCCGCGACAGCGCGCTGCCGAGTTCACCCTGGGCCTGCTGGAACTGCTTGAGCGAGGCTTCGTCATCGGCGTTGACGTTGATCTGGCCGACACGCGAGCGGGCGTTGGTGACTTCGGTCAGCACGCGCTCTTCCTGGCTGGCGAAACCTTTGACGGTCTGCACCAGGTTGGGCACCAGGTCGGCGCGGCGCTTGTACTGGTTGAGCACTTCGGACCAGCTGGCCTTGACCGCCTCATCCTTCTGCTGGATGGCGTTGTAGCCGCAGCCGGACAACAGGGAGGCCAGCAGCATCAGGGGCAGGACACGGGTGAACAGGCGCATGGCGGAGGTTCCGGGTGGACTTGGCGCAGAGCATGCCACGACCAGTGTTAACGAGCGTGTGGAAATGAACAGGAATCCGGCAGGGCCAATGGGTCCAGGCCAGCAGGTACCGACGCTAAGGGTCTGGCGCATTACCTGGGCCGGGTCCGCGCGACCACGCAGAGCCTGCGAGCTGCTCTGCCCTTGGCTTCCGCCTTCCGCCGGCGAGCCGTCCCCCCCGGGTAGGGCAAGCGCGGGCCCATTTCGTACTTATTGCATGGCCCAACACAAATTCCGCATCAGATAGTGCGGGGATCTCGCACTCGAACCGCCCGCCCTGCTCAGAGGCAGCAGCCATCGGTCGGGAAATGGACATCGACCTCGATCATGCACAAAATTCTCTCAACAGCGGCGATCATCGCTCTGCTCATGCCAACGGCGTGCGCCCAGCCAACCCCGGATCCCACGCGGGGTGCTCCGACGCCCGCGCCTGTTCTCATCGCGCCAGACGATACCCAAGCCCGGGACATGCTGCTTCACGTCGGGCGTGACAGCTACATGGGCAAGGCCTCCATCGTGTCAGCGTCGACGCAGGCGGTCAGCACAGCGCTACGCGCGCGAAGCTACTTTTCCAGCGCATTCCGCCTGAGGGATGACACTCAACCCATCCTGGGAGACATGGAACGGGAGTGGATCAAGGTCTACGGACACTTCCACCCTGAGAAGAGTGCAATCGCGTTCGCACAGAACCTTGCTGCTATTGATGTGGCGGCATCGGCAGGGGTTATCGCCCCCGAAGAGAAATCGCGCTGGCGTACTCACGTGGAACAGCTGTCTCCATCCGATATTGACCCCACCGGCGCCGCGTTCACTGATCTGACTGTGGATCGGCGGACATTCTCCAGTTCCTACATTGACACCTCGCGACGCAGGTCGGGCGATAAGCACGTTGTTCTGATCGACCTGACGGGTCTGACAGGCGCTCCTTCGCAGACGCTGCTCTGGTATGCAGAACGGCGCCAGGAGCAACGCCGTGTCAAGTGGAAGGCCTTCGCATCCATTCCGGGGGTCGCCGGCGTGCCCTACCCGCATTGGGAGACCGAGATGATCACAGAGAACAGCGCCAGCCAGGAATTCTCAGACCAGGTGCAGGCGCTGGTATCTACGCTCCCAGCGGGCCCTGAAACATCATTGGATGTCATTTCAAATCTGTTCAACCCAAGCGATGAGACGTCGGTTCAGCGCATCGTCCCTCCTCTGCCCGTGGATGGCGCGACGACGATGCTGCGGTGGTTCCCAATCGAGGGGATTCAACCCGGCAACAACTCTGGCCAGATTCGTTCGCTGCCCAAGGATCAGTTCCATGTGACGTCAGGCGCCGACGATTCATACGGTTACGTCGTTGCGAAGAAGAATGAGCGCATCGCGGCTTGGCAGATGGGCGAAGGCCGGCGGGTCATCGAGACAAAGGTCGACCCAAAGGGTGGGTTATGGGCCCTGACCACAATCGAGCCAAGCCTGACTCAACAGATTCTTACGTCCTGTCCTGTGTGGATCAGCGTTGATGGGACCGGGGCGATCCGAAGCGACCGTTGCATGCAGAGCAGTATGGCCCCTCGTTGGCAACTCGATGCAGGTGGCAACTCCTATCTCTACTCGGAGCCTCACATGGCGACGGAGGAGCGCTTCCCCGAGCGGATCATGGACACAGGATCAGGAGACGCCATCGAGATGAAGGCGCTCTGGAAAGACAGAACCAACTTGAGGCGGCGCGTCTTTGGCTACATGCAATCCTGCTCCTCAGGTCCAGCACCGGATCTGGGTGACGGACTTCTCTGGTTCACAAGTTGCGGCCTGGTGGGTGTTGCACCTGCATCAGGCGATGTGGTCAAGAGCTTTCCAATGAGTTCCGGAGGCAGTGGTCGCTTGGTGTTGGGGAGCGCCGCAGGCGACTGGGTCGCCGAAGAGGCTCGTGATCCAACAGACCAGGAGGAAGTGCTTCGCATTCATCGTCTTTCCACCGGGGAAACTGCATTTCAGGTGGAACGAAAAGCCGGTACTCAGGCACTGGCACGCACAGCTCATGGCAGGCTGCTCGCGATGACGGTTACAGGGGCTTCACCGGGCCGTTACGTCGATGTCTGGCGCATGGATTCCGGCAAGCACGTCTCTCGCCTCGCCATTCCAGAAGAAATCGCATTGAATTCCCTTGCATTCAATCGAGCGGGGACGGAACTCTGGGTCCATGCACTTCAACTCGCCGGCAAGCACTCCGGCGTACTTATCTGGGCGGTGCCGGAATCATTGCAGGACGGTGCAGACGACAACTGGAACCCCGACGAGGTCGTGCTGAAAAAACACTAGTCAGTCGGGACTAGCCGCGCAGTCGTCTCTGCAAGGCCGGCAAAGTGAACAGGACCTCGGAGCTTGTGCCGGTGCCGGGACGGGTGCGCCCCGGCACCGCTTCGCTCTCAGCAGGCCTCAGCCACCGCAGTGCGCGGACGCCCCAGCCATGCCAGCAGCAGGCCCGACGCGGCCAGCAGGCCACCGGCCACCGGAATCGCGGCGTAGCCCAGTCCCGAGCTGATCACCGCCCCCCCCAGCGCAGCACCTACCGCATTGCCCAGGTTGAATGCACCCACGTTGATCGACGACGCCAGGCCCGGCGCCTCGCTGGCCACCTGCATCACCCGGATCTGCAGCGGCGGCACGAGGGCGAAGGTCGCCGCACCGAACAGCAGTACACCCAGCGCCGCGGTGGCGTGGCTCATGAAGGCCAGCGGCAGCACGAACATCAGCACCGCCAGGACGGCCAGCAGGATCCGTGTGGCGCCATCGAGCGACCAGTCAGCCATGCGTCCACCGATGCCGTTGCCGAAGGTGAAGCCGATGCCGATCAGGGCCAGCGACATCGCGATGAAGGCATTGGAGGCGCCGGTCAATTCGGTCAGCACCGGTGCGACGTAGGTATAGAGGGTGAACATCGCACCCGCACCAAGCACGGTGGTGGCCATCGCCAGCAGCACCTGCGGCTGCAGGATCGCCTTCAGTTCGCGGCGCATGTCCGGGCGCGGCCCCGGTGCAGATGCCGGCAGCGCGAAACCCAGCGCAGTGATCGCAACCAGGCCCAGCACTGCGGTACCGGCGAAGGACAGGCGCCAGCCCAGCTGCTGCCCCACCCAAGTCGCCAGCGGCACGCCGCCGATGTTGGCGATGGTCAGGCCCATGAACATGGTGGCCACGGCAGCGGCCTGCTTTTCCTTCGGCACCAGGCTCGCAGCGACCACCGCACCGATGCCGAAGAAGGCACCGTGGTTGAGGCTGGTGACCAGGCGCGACAGCAGCAGCATCCCGTAGTTCGGCGCCAGCGCAGACAACAGATTGCCGGCGACGAAGATCGACATCAGCAGCATCAGCGCGGTGCGCTTGCCAAAACGCCCCATCAGCAGGGTCATCACCGGCGCGCCCAGCATCACGCCCACGGCATAGGCGGTGATCAGCATGCCCGCAGTGGGGATGCCAACGCCGACGCCGTCGGCGATGACCGGCAACAGGCCCATCGGGGCAAACTCGGTGGTTCCGATGGCGAAGGCGCCAACGGCAAGCGCCAGCAAGGCGGCTCTGGAATTCATGGGGGGGGTCCTGGGGGCGGGAATCGGGAGTGCGTAGCCTGCGCGCTTTGCTGCGCCGGATTAAGCCTCGCCCCGGGAAAACACTGTTGATCCTGGTTCACAAGTGGAAGCCGGAACGCAGCCACAAGTGCAAAAACCACAATGCCGTTGAAGAACCGACCTCGCCCCCACAACGCAGAACCCCCGGAATGCCGGGGGTTCTGAGGGACTCACACGCCAGTGGCGCGCTTACCAGTTGCCGGCGCCCGGCACGTTGTGCTCGCGGGCGCGGCGGCGCATCAGCAGGTTCAGCCACTCCACCAGCACCGAGAAGCCCATCGCGGCGTAGATGTAGGGCTTGGGCACGTGCACGTCCAGGCCGTCCAGGATCAGCACCGCGCCGATCATCAGGATGAAGGCGAGCGCCAGCATCTTCACGGTCGGGTTGGCATCGATGAAGCGGCCCAGCGGGTTGGCGGCCAGCAGCATCACCATCACCGACAGCAGGATCGCGGCGACCATCACCGGAATGTGGTCGGCGATGCCGACGGCGGTGATCACCGAGTCCAGCGAAAACACGATGTCGATCACCGCGATCTGCGCGATCACGTAGCCGAACACGGCCGAGGCCTTGGTGGTGCTGGGATCTTCATCCTCGCCACCGCTGATCAGTTCCTTGATCTCCATGCAGCCCTTGATGATCAGGAACAGGCCGCCAACGATCAGCACCAGGTCGCGGATGGAGATGCCCATGCCGGCCACGGTGAACAGGTTTGCCGCCATGTGCGCCAGGTAGGCCAGCGATACCAGCAGGCCGATGCGGGTAATGCAGGCCACCGCGATGCCGAGCTTGCGGGCGAACGGGCGGCGCTCTTCCGGCAGCTTGCTGACAGCAATGGAAATGAACACCAGGTTGTCGATGCCGAGCACGATTTCCAGCGCGCTGAGCGTGAACAGGGTCACCCAGGCATTGGGGTCGGCGAGGAACTCAAAGGACATGGAAACTCTTCAAGGCAGTGGGGGAATGGGGTTTCAGCCGTAGTTGCCGGCCAGCGCGTGCGGAACCACGACCAGCGCCCAGCACAGCAACACGTTCATCATCAGCACGAACACCGCCGCCGAGCCCATGTCCTTGGCGCGGCCGGCCAGCTCGTGAATCTCACTGCCGTAGCGTTCGATCACCGCTTCGATGGCCGAGTTGGCCAGCTCCATCGCCAGCACCAGCAGCATCGAGCCGATCAGCAGCGCGCGTTCGAGCGGCGTCTGGCCCAGCCAGATCGCAATCGGCGTCAGCAGGATCAGCAGGTAGACCTCAAGCCGGAACGAGGACTCGTGCAGCCAGGCAGCGCGCAGGCCCTGCCAGGACCAGCGGGCGGCCTGGAAGATGCGGCGCGGGCCGCGCGGCAGGTGGCCGAACTGATCAGCCACGGGTGGAACATCCAGCAACGGGGGCGCGGCGCAGCGACCGCTCAGACGCACGGCAGGGAATCATGGGTGCACAGGAATAGGCAGATGGCGGCCATTTTGCCACAAGGCCGCCAACCGCAGCCCGCGCCGGCCCGCTGAACGGCCTGCCAGGGGCAAGCAACGGCCCGGGCATGCTCCTATGATGGATGCCCCTTGCCTGCTGGAGCGCCTGATGTCCCGTCGCCGTACCTGCCTGTTGATGCTGGGCCTGCTGACTGCCGCACCGCTGGCCCAGGCGCTGAGCCCGGCCGAGTCGCCCCGTGTGCCAGAACAGGTCTCCAACGTGGCCTGGGCCGGCGACATGGCCCGCTTCGCCAGCGCCGACCAGTCCACCCCGCCGCCGCGCGGTGGCATCGAGTTCATCGGCAGCTCCTCGATCCGCTTCTGGGAGAGCCTGGCCACCGACTTCCCTGGCCAGCCAGTGTTCAACCGCGGCTTCGGCGGCTCGGAAGTGCGCGACAGCACCTGGTACGCCGACCGCATCGTGGTGCCGTATGCGCCATGCAAAGTGTTCTTCTACGCGGGCGACAACGACCTCAACAGTGGCCGCAGCGCCGTGCAGGTGCGCGACGACGTGGTTGCCTTCGTGCAGCGCGTGCACCGCGACCTGCCGAAGACCAAGGTGGAGTACCTGTCGATCAAGCCGAGCCCGTCGCGCGCGCACCTGCTGCCGGCGATCAACGAGGCCAACACGCTGATCAAGGCCGCGCTGGCCAAGCTGCCCAACACCGGTTTCACCGACATCTACACGCCGATGCTCGGCGCCAACGGCCAGCCGGATGCGACGCTGTTCCGCGAGGACATGCTGCACATGACCCCGGCCGGCTATGACATCTGGACCAGGGCGCTGGCGCCGAAGGTCAACTGCAACTGAGCAACCCCATCCACGCATGGCGTGGATCTACTGCGGATCGCGGGAAACTGTCGAAGGCGGGGCGGTGTGGGTTTGCAGGACCGTTGGCGCCATGGATGGCGCCATCGAGCCCCCATGGACGGGTTTACGGCGTGTCCTGCAAACCCACACCGCCCCGCCATTCCACGGAATGCCCGCTTCTGATGTTGATGTTGCCTCGGCGGGTGCCGGGCGCAGCCCGGCAAAATCCCTCTACCGGAAGATCACCGTAGCCTCGGTGCCCTTGCCCGGCTCGCTGGCCAGGCTGACCTTCCAGCCGAAGCGGTCGCACAGCCGGCGCACGATCGACAGGCCCAGGCCGGTGCCCTGCGGACGGCTCGGCTCGGCGCGGTAGAACGGTTCAAACGCGCGCGACAGCGCCTCGGCGGACATGCCGATGCCGGTATCGCGCACCACCACCCGGTCATTGAGCACGTGCACGTCGATACGCCCTTCGTCGGTGTAGCTGCAGGCATTGCGCACCAGGTTGCTGACCACCACCTGCAGCACCCGCGGCGGTGCGTGCAGCTGTACCGGGCCGTCGCCGTGCAGGTGCACCGATACGGGCCGGTTGCCCAGCAGCTCGTTGGCGTTGTCCACCTCGTAGCGGACGATGTCGTTGACGTCGAACAGCTCGATCTGCGGTTCGACATCGGCCTCGCGGGCCAGGATCAGGAACGCATCGATCACCGCCTCCATGTCACGGCCTGCACGCTGGATGCGCTGCAGGCTGCGGCGCAGGCGCGGCTGCAGGGTTTCATCGCCAAGGGCCATGTCGCTGGCCACGCGGATGACGGTCAACGGCGTGCGCAGCTCATGGCTGGCATCACGGGTGAAGTTGCGCTCGCGCGCCACGTGCGCGCTGACCCGGTTGGCCAGCGAATGCAGTGCGGCCGCCAGCTGGCGGGTCTCGCCCTGCATGTCCGCCGGCAGCTTGTTCGGCTCCAGATCGGCCGCTTCGGGGTGGCCCGGGTCCCAGCGCGAGACGCGCCGCGCCAGCCAGTTCACCGGCGACACCAGTCGCTTGGAGGCACGGTAGGTGACCCAGCTGGCGCCATACACCGCCAACAGGGTCAGCAGCACCGGCACGATGCCGAACCAGAACGCCAGCATCTCCGCGCGCGAGCGCAGGAACACCAGGTACAGGCGACCGGCAGGGCGCACGTCGACCAGCACCAGCTGGTCGTCCTGGGGCAGCTCGTGGAAGCCAGGCTCCAGGGTGCGCAGGTTGGCCGGCAATGACAGTGCCGACTGCCCGCTTTCCAGCAGGTAGCCGCGGATGTTGTGGGTGTTGGGCGGCGGCTGCACCGGCGACGCCTCGTGCAGCGTCCAGTAATAGGCCGCTTCCTCGCGCAGGGCGGCGCCGACCAGGCTGTGCTTGATCACCAGCGAGACCAGCCAGGCACCGAGCAGGATGCCCAGGCTGGCCAGGACTGCCTGCAGGATGAAGGCGATACGGATCTTGCGCGGCAGGCCGTGCGGCATTGCGGGGTCCCGGTCAGAGCGCTGCGATTATAGGCAGCGCGCTGCGCCGTAGTCGTGCACGGACGCTGACCGGCGGCAGCGCCGGCCGGTCATCCGTGCCCGGTGCGGGGTCGTTGCCCGGCCGGGCCTGATGCTGCACAGGCCGGGCCCCGATCAGGCCATCGGCTGGGCAATATCGGCAATGCGATAGCCGGCGCTCTGCACAGTGTGCAGCAGCGGACGGTCGAACGGCTTGTCGATGATCTTGCGCAGGTTGTACAGATGGCTGCGCAGGGTGTCCGAATCCGGCAGGCCATTGCCCCAGATCTCGCGTTCGATCTCCTGGCGGGTGACCACGCGCGGCGATTCGCGCATCAGGATGGTCAGCAGGCGCAGGCCGATCGGCGACAGCTGCAGCTCGGTACCGGCACGGGTAGCCCGCATGCTGACCGGATCGAGCACCAGGTCGGCGACCTTCAGCACCTCCGAACCGACCTGGCGGCGTTCGCGACGGATCAGCGCGCGCAGGCGGGCTTCCAGCTCCTGGATCGCGAACGGCTTGGTCAGGTAGTCATCGGCACCGAACCCGAGGCCGGTGAGCTTGTCGTCCAGCGTGTCGCGTGCCGTGAGCATCAGCACCGGCGTGGACTTGCGCGCATCGTTGCGCAGGCGACGGCACACTTCGATGCCATCCAGGCGCGGCAACATGAGATCGAGCACCACGACGTCATAGCTGTTCTCCGCCGCGAGGCGGTAGCCATCCAGGCCGTCCTGTGCATAGTCGACTTCGAAGCCGCGACCTTCCAGGTATTCCCCGATCATCTCGGAGATGTTGCGGTTGTCTTCGACCACCAGCACCAAGCCGGAGGTCTCCTTCGTCTGACGCATGTGATTCCCTCTAACTTCAGCTTTGTGAAACATGCCGGATCGACGGTGGACGCGATGTGAAGTTCCGTCAAGAGGTACACAAACGGTTCAGAGCAGCGGCCTGAGCAGCGGCCAGACGTTGTCCAGCACCTTCGGCTGCGCCTGCGCCGTGGGGTGCAGGCCGTCGCCCTGCATCATGCCCGGCTGCAGGGCCACGCCCTCCAGCAGGAACGGCAGCAGCGGCACCTTGTACTGCGTGGCCAGCGCCTTGTAGGCCGCGGCCAGGCGCTGGCGGTAGGCCGGTCCGTAGTTGGGCGGCACGTCGATGCCCAGCAGCAGCACCTTGGCACCGGCCTTCTGGCTGGCCTGCACCATTTTTTCCAGGTTGCCCTGCACCTGCGCCGGGGTCAGCCCGCGCAGCGCGTCATTGCCGCCCAGCGCGATCACCACCACGGTCGGCTTCTCCCTGGCCAGCAGGCCCGGCAGGCGGGTCAGCGCGCCGGCGGTGGTTTCCCCGCTCATGCTGGCGTTGACGATGCGCGCCGGGGTTTTCGACTGCTGCCTGACCCGCTGTTGCAGCAAGCTGACCCAGCCGGCGTCGGCAGGGATATTGTGGGCGGCACTGAGGCTGTCGCCGAGCACCAGCACGGTGCCAGCCGGACCTTTGGCACAGGCCAGCCCCGGCAACAGCAGGAACCCTAGCAGCAGCACCATCATCGCGCCGGCTCGCCGGCTCCATCCCGTCTTGCGCATTGGAGTCTCCTCATCGACAGCCTGTCCCCCCGCAGCGCGCCCGTCGCCATCGCCGTCGACCAGGTCGGCAAATCCGTGCAGGGCCCGGAGGGTGAAGTCCACATACTGGACAACATCACCCTGACCGTCCATGAAGGCACCAGCGCGGCCATCGTCGGCGCCTCCGGTTCGGGCAAGACCACCCTGCTCGGCCTGCTGGCCGGGCTGGACCTGCCCAGTCGGGGCCGCATTGCGCTGTCGGGCCAGGACCTGGGCGACCTCGATGAAGAAGCGCGGGCCCAGCTGCGCGCGCGCGAGGTTGGCTTCGTGTTCCAGAGCTTCCACCTACTGCCGGCGCTGACCGCCGCCGAGAACGTCGCGTTGCCACTGGAACTCGCCGGGCGCGAGGATCGCACGCGGGTCGATGAAGTGCTGGCGCAGGTCGGCCTCTCCCATCGCGCCCGCCACTACCCGCGCCAGCTGTCCGGTGGCGAGCAGCAGCGCGTGGCACTGGCGCGTGCCTTCGTCACCCGGCCGCGCATCCTGTTCGCCGACGAACCGACGGGATCGCTGGACCATGCCACCGGCCAGCACGTCAGCGACCTGCTGTTCGAACTCAACGCCGGCAGCGGCACTACCCTGGTACTGGTCACCCACGACATGCGCCTGGCGCAGCGTTGCCAGTACATCCATCGTATCGACGACGGTCGCCTGCTGCCGGTTGAGCGCGGAGCCCAGGCATGAACGTGCTGCGGCACGCGTGGCGCGCGCTGCGTCGCGAGGCGCTGGCCGGCGACCTGCTCACCGTGTTCGCCGCACTGGTGCTGGGCGTGGCGGTGATGACCGCGGTGGGCACGCTGGTGAACCGGGTCAACCTGGCGCTGACCGGCAGCGCGGCGGAAATGCTCGGTGGCGATCTCGGCATCGCCGGGCGTGATGACCCGCCGCAGGCATTCGCCGACGAGGCACAACGGCGTGGACTGGCCTACACCCGCATCGCCAGCTTCGGCAGCGTGCTGTTCCATGGCGAGGCCAGCCAGATGGCGAGCATCAAGGCGGTGCAGGCGGGCTATCCACTGCGCGGCACGCTGCGGGTACGGGCCACGCCCGGCGGTACGTTGATCACCGATGCCGGCATGCCGCCCAAGGGCCAGGCCTATGCCGACCCACGCCTGCTGCAGGGGCTCGGGCTGAAGGCCGGCGATGATCTCGAGTTCGGCGCCGGCACGCTGCGCATCGCCGGCATCATCGAGGCCGAGCCGGACACCGGTGGCGACCTGCTGACGCTGTCCCCCACCCTGCTGGTCAACCGCGCCGATGTGGAAGGCACGGGACTGCTTGGCCCCGGCAGCCGCATCAACTACCGGCTGATGTTTGCAGGACCGCCCGGGCTGGTCGCGTCCCTGCGTGAGTGGCTGCTGCCACAGGTGAAGGGCCTGCGCCTGCTGAGCGTGGATGACACCCAGCGCGGCGTGCGCCAGGCCTTCGATCTGGCCGGGCGCTTCCTCGGCCTGAGCGCGCTGCTGGCGGTGCTGCTGGCGGGCGTGGCCACCGCATTGGCGGCCAACCGCTTCGCGCTGCGCCGCATCGACCAGGTGGCGATCCTGCGCTGCCTGGGTGCGCGCCAGCGCGACATCCTGCTTGGCCTGGCACTGCAGCTGCTGATGCTGGCGGTGCCGGCCTGTGCGCTCGGCATCGGCCTGGGCATGGCCGCGCAGGAAGGCCTGGTGCAGGTACTGGGCAGCCTGGTGCCGCAGCGCCTGCCGTTGCCCGAGGCGATGCCTGCGCTGACCGGCGCCGGCATCGGCCTGTTGCTGCTGTTCGGCTTCGGCCTGCCACCGCTGCTGCGCCTGCGCGGGGTGCCGCCGATGCGGGTGCTCAACCGTTCCTTCGCTGCCCTGCCGCCGGCGTCACTGCTGGCCTATGTGGCAGCGCTGGCGGCCAGCCTGCTGCTGGCGGTACAAGTCACCGGCGACCTGAAGCTGGCGTTGTGGGTGCTGGGCGGCCTGGCCACGCTGGCACTGGCCGCCGGGGTGGTCGGCTTCGTGCTGCTGCAACTGCTGCGCGGCCTGCAGCACCGCCTGCACGGCCACTGGCGGCTGGGCCTGGCCGCGCTGACCCGGCGCCGGATGCTGGCGGTAATGCAGCTGGTCGGGCTGTCGCTGTCGCTGTGCGCGCTGCTGTTGCTGGCCGTGACCGGCCCCGGCCTGCTGCAGCAATGGCGCGAGCGCCTGCCGGCGGACACGCCCAACTACTTCCTGATCAACATCCAGCCCGAACAGCGCGACAGCGTGCTGGCCACGCTGCGTGGACTGGGCGCCGGTGACGCCAGCATCGAACCGATGGCCACCGGCCGCCTGATCGCGATCAATGGCAAGCCACCGCTGCGCGTGGACCGCGAGCCCGGTCAGGACGGACAAGCGGCACAAGGCGAAGGTCAGCGCGATGACGATGACGAGAACCGGCCACTGAATTTCAGCTGGCGCAGCACGTTCCCGCCGGCCAATACGCTGGTCAATGGCACGTTCTGGAAAACCGACAGCACCGCACCGGAAGCCTCGGTGGAAATCGGCTGGGCCAAACGCTACGGCCTGTACCCCGGCGACCGCATCACCATTGCGGTGGGCGAGCAGGAGCGCGAGTTCACCGTCACCAGCGTGCGCAAGGCGGACTGGAACACCTTCCGGCCGAACTTCTTCGTGTTGCTGAACCCGAATGCGGTGGGCGAAACCCCGCACAACCTGCTGTCGGCCTTCCATCTGCCGGCCGGCAAGGCGGCGGGCCTGGGCGAACTGGTGCGCGCGCAGCCGAACCTGTCGCTGCTGGACGTGGATGCGGTGATTTCGCAGGTGCGCGATGTGATGGAGCGCGTGGCGCAGGCGGTGCAGCTGGTGATGGTGTTCAGCCTGCTGGCCGGCGTGCTGGTGCTGCTGGCCGCGCTGCAGGCCACCGCCGGCGAGCGCCGCTACGACAGCGCGGTACTACGCACCCTGGGTGCGACCCGGCGCCAGCTGCGCGGTGCGGTGCTGGTGGAGTTCGGCGCGCTGGGTACGCTGGCGGCGATGCTGGCGGTGGGCGCAGCGGCTGCCATCGGCGTGGCGGTCTCGCAGAAGGTGTTCGAGCTGCCGTTGCTGCCGCCGTGGCCAGGGCTGCTGATCGGCGGCGTAGTCGGCATCGGTTTGAGCCTGTTGGCGGGTTGGTGGGGTACGCGGGCGATCCTGCATACGCCGCCGGCATTGGCGTTGCGCGAGGCCTGAATCGGTTGCGCCTCCGGACGGCGTGCCGAGCAGGCTCGGCACTTGCCGGTAGATCCACGCCATGCGTGGATGCGGGAAAGCGTGTGCCGAGCAAGCTCGGCACCTGCCAAAAGCACATGACGGCGTTGCCAGTGTTCAAGGAACAAGCACATCCACGCATGGCGTGGATCTACTGCGCCTTTTCCACGTACTTGGCGAAGACCTCGTCGATCTGCGCGTCCTTCACCTGTTTGCCGGACTGGATCTCTTCGGCCTGGGTGAACAGCGGGATGATCATCGCCATGCCATCGAGCTTGGTCTTCAGGTGCACGCCCGGGGCCTGGCCGAGGAAGCCGTCCCAGCGCTGGCGCACTTTGGCCCAGTAGCCGGCGGTGGCCTTCCAGTAGGCGCGGGCCGGGGTGAAGTCGACCTCGGTTGTCTTGACGTAGTCGTTGAAGCCGAACTCGCGGGCGATCTCCACCTGGCTGCCGTCGGCGTTGCGCTGCACCTTGGTATTGAACTGCTCGTGGGTCCAGCCATTGGGCGTGAGCGTGTGGCGGTTGACCACGGCCAGCGCGTTGTAGTCGCTGCGCTTTGTGTATTCACGACGCGGCAGCGGGCGCCAGCTCAGGTCGCTGGTCCAGCTCGGCACGTTGTTGGTGTACGTCCATTTGCCGGTGCCACAGTAGCGCGGTGCATCGCTCACTTCATACACGCACTGGGTCCAGGCGCCCTGGTTCACCGCTGCGGGAATGCGGCGTACCTGCCAGGTCTGGTCGGCGCTGAACTCGAAACGGCTGGGCGCTTCGTAGACCCAGTCCTGGCGCCAGTGCTTGGTGATGTGGCCGCTCTTCTCATCGAGCAACAGGTGCTGCAGCACGATGCGCTGCGGGGTGTCCTCGACCACGATGACCACTTCGCTGCCGCCGCTGCGCATCGCCGGCGCACGCTCGTAGCCGGGCTTGAGCAGCACGGTCTCGTCGAACGCGAAGTCGACGGTGTACTCGCCCTGCATGGCGAGGATGCTGTCGTGGTCGCGGGCGATGTCGGAGGGCTGCGCGCTGGCCACGCCGCTGGCAGCGAGCAACAGCATGACGCTGGCTGTCTGGAACTTCATCGGGTCTTCCTTCGGGGTTGCAGGTTCGTTGAGAGGCCTTCCAGGGCCGGCGGGCGTTCCATCAGGAAAGGATCACAGGCGGATCAGCGGCAGGTCGCCGGGAATACGGGGTGTCGGCCGGCGCGCGGCGTCGGCGCAGCAGCAATCGTCGATCGCCAGCTCGCCTTCGGCACCTTCCAACCGAGCGATGCGACGCGCGGTGGCCGCGCCCAGCGAGGACAGGGTCGACAGGCTGGCTGCCAGCGTGCGGCCCTCGTCCGCGGCATGCAGGCGCAGCGTGCACAGGCGCCAGCGCTGGCCACCAAGATGGCCGGCCAGGCGCCGCCACAGGCGTTCGCCGACACTGCCCTCGCTGTCATGCTCCGGGCCCGGCGGCAGCGCCGCGACCAGCCGGTCCCAGGCCAGGAAATCGCTGTCGGGCAACAGGTACAGCCGCCACACGCAGCGGCCGCGGGCATCGAGGAAACACAGGCTTTCGCGTATGCCCTCGCTGTCCACGCCCTGGCAGGCGTGCACGCGCACCGCCTGGCGCCAGCCACCCAGCTCGTTGCCGTCGGCGTGGTACAGGCACAACAAGGTGCCGAGCGTGGCCAGCTGTGCCGGGGTCGGCCAGGCCGCGCTGCCCTGCACGGCGATGGCGTCATTCCTGCGTGCGGACAAGGCGCGGCTCATGAGGTCACCAGGAAACGGCAAGGCTGGCGGAAAGGGTGCGGCCCGGGCTGGTGTAGCGATCCAGCACGCGGCTGGTCGCAGACAGCGTCGAACCCACGTTGGACCAATCGATGTAGCGCTTGTCGCCCAGGTTGAACACGCCGACGTTGAAGGTCGCGCCCGGGGCGAAGTTCCAGTGCGCCATCAGGTCGGCCACGCCGTAGCCGGCCGGGCGGTACACCGTCGCTGCAGTGACGCGGTCCTTGCGCTTGACGAAGGTACCGGCCAGTTCGACGCCCCAGGCGTCGGTGTCGTACATCAGGCCGACGGTGCCGCGCAGCGGGTCGACCGAATCCAGCGGAGTGTCCTCGGTCTTGTTGTCGCCGCGCGACCAGGCCACCGAGCTGCGCAGCGCCCAGCCCTGCAGCGCCGGGTTGATCTGGCCGAAGTCAACGCCAGCCTTCAGTTCGGCACCGTAGATGCGCGCATCGGCGATGTTGCGCGACTGGAACACCATCAGGCCCTGGGCGTTGGTGCCGACCAGCGACTGCGACTCGATGAAATCCTTGTACTCGTTGTAGTAGCCGCTGACGCTGACGTAGGCGGCCGGTGACAGGAAGCGCAGGCCCAGCTCCATGCCATCACTGGTTTCCGGCTTCAGGTCCGGATTGGGGATGGCGGTGTAACCGAAGGCGAAGTTGGTGAAGCCCAGGTTGACGTCGTTGTACGGCGGCGAGCGGAAACCATGCGAGTAGCCGGCGAACAGCGACCATTCGTCGGTGAAGCGATAGACCACGCCCAGCTTCGGCGAGACGCTGGTCTTGGTCAGCCTGGCCACCGCAACGCCGGGATTGTCGTCGGCGAAGATGCTGTCCACTTCCGGCTTCAGCTCGTAGCGATCCACGCGCACGCCCGGCACCAGCGACAGCTTGCCGCCGGCCATGCGCATTTCATCCTGCGCGTACAGGCCCAGCTCGGTGGTCTTGCTGATCGGGAAATCGCGTACCGGGAAGGCGTCGGGCAGGATGGTGGTGCTGGTCTGGCCATTGGCCAGAACCTGATAGCCGTCGCGCTTCTGGCGGATCTCGGTACGCGCACCTTCGAAGCCGTAGGTCAGCGCGTGTTCGACACTGCCGGTGCTGAACGCCTTGTTGAACTGTGCCTGCAGGCCGTACACGCGCTGGTCGAAGTTGAACTCGCGGTGGCGGCGGCTGCGGTTGGCGCGGTCTTCGTCGGTGATCTGGTTGGTCTCGCTGTGCTGGGTATACAGCTGCCAATGCAGGTTGTCGGCGAAGCCCTTGTCCAGCGCATCCATTTCATGGGCGAACGACACGCGGGTGCGGTTCTGCGTGTCGCGCGCCTTCATGCCGGTGGTGGTGGTGCGGTCGATCGAGGACAGCACGCTGGTATCGGTGTTGTCTTCGTTGCCTTCCACGGTCAGGCGGAAGCGCTGGTCCTCGCTCGGTGCATAGACCAGCTTGGCCAGGCCACTGCGACCGTCGCGGTCCTGCGGGTTGGGCGCGGTACGAGTGTTGTCGAGGCTGCGAACATCGCCCTTGTTACCGGTTTCCTGGCCCTGGCGATGGTTGATGTTGACCATGCCGCTCCAGTGTTCGCCGCCGAACGCGCTGGTCACGCCGCCGAGCAGGCCCTTCCACTCACCGTCGTAGCCGAACTTCAGGCCGACGTAGCTGTCCTTGCCATCCTTCAGGTAATCGGCCGGATCCTTGGTGACGAAGGCCACCACGCCCCCGAGCGCGTCGGAACCGTACAGCGAGCTGGCCGGGCCACGCACGATCTCCACGCGCTTGAGCGTGTCCAGATCGGTGAAGTTGCGGTTGGCGTTGGAAAACGAGCCGATGTTGAAGCTGGTGGGCATGGCGATGCCATCGGTCTGCACGCGCACGCGGTTGCCGTCCAGGCCACGGATGCGGATGCTGCCAAGGCCGAAGCGCGCGGCGCTGCGGCTGACCGACAGGCCCGGCTCGTAGCGCAGCAGATCCTTGATGTCCTGCACCAGGTGCCGGTCCATCTGCTCGCGGTCGATGACATCCACGGTGGCCGCCACGTCACTCACTGCCCGCTCGGTGCGGGTGGCGGTGACCTGCACGCGGTCGAAGTCGCGCGCATCAGGCGCGGCGGTGGCCGCGGCAGCAGCATGGGCGGACAGCGGCAGGGCCATCCAGACGGCGAGGCAAAGGGCGGTAGGGCGGGTCATCGGGTTCGTTCGGTCAGGCAGGGGAACCCCCGGTTACCGGCACACCCGGGAGGTGCACGCGGTAGACCGAGGGGGAGAGAGCGGGCGCGGACGGGTCGCCCACCCTGCCGGCGCTGCCGGCAGGAGGGAGGGAGGCGGGCGACCAGGCCGCGATTACTTGGTCAGGATCAGCTTGTCGTTGCTGGTGTGCCGCAGGCGGTAGAAGCGGTCGCCGTGCTGGATCAGGATTTCACGACGGCCCTTGAGCAGGGCTTCGCTGTCGATGACCTCTTCCGGCGGAACGACACGGACCGGACGATCGCGGAGGGTCAGCGTTTCGGGGCGCAGCAGTACAGGTTGAGCATTCATGAGCATCTGGACTCGTGCGAGGGACGAGTCAAATGATAATGATTCTCAGTTGACAATCAACAACCATTCTCAATTTGATCGATGGGATTAATGATCGAATTCTGCAATTCGATAGATCCCGTCAATCAAATGGCGGCGCAGCCGTGTAGCGTCGACTGTTGGTCGACTGCTGTTGCTCGAAGCAGTCAATCAACAGTCGACTCTACCGTTCCCGTTCCCTCGGCCGAGCCGGCCCGACCGAGGCCCAGGCCCGGTCGGCCCCGGGTTTCAGGCGAAGGCGGCTTCGACCTGCGCCCAGCCAGCCGCATCGACCTGCTCCAGCACCTCCAGCGCCTGCAGGTTCTGCAGCAGCTGGCTGACCCGGCTGGCGCCGAGAATCACGCTGGAGACGTTCGGGTTGCGCAGGCACCAGGCAATCGCCAGCGTGGCGGGGGCGTGGCCCAGCTCACGCGCTGCTTCGCTGAAGCGGCGCACCTGGGCCAGGCGGGCCTCGGCGTCGTCACCCAGCACCAGCGCCTGCAGCCATTCCATGCCCTCGCGGCCCAGCCGCGCATCGGCCGGAATGCCCTGGTCATACTTGCCGGTCAGCAGGCCCGAGGCCAGCGGTGAGAAGATGGTGGTGCCCAGGCCGGCACCGGCATACAGCGGCGCATACTCGACCTCGACGCGTTCGCGGTGCAGCAGGTTGTACTGCGGCTGCTCCATCGACGGGCCCTGCAGGTTGCGTGCTTCGGCGATGTCCAGCGCCTGCTGGATCTGCACCGCCGACCACTCCGAGGTCCCCCAGTAGAGGATCTTGCCCTGCCGCACCAGGGTATCCATGGCATGCACGGTCTCGGCGATCGGCGCGTCCGGATCCGGGCGATGGCAGTAATAAAGGTCCAGGTAGTCCACCCGCAGGCGCTTGAGCGCGGCATGGCAGGCGTCGGTCACATGCTTGCGCGACAGGCCGCGCTGGGTCGGCCGTGGGTCCTTGGCGCTGCCGAAGAACACCTTGCTGGAGACGCAGATGCCATCGCGCGGCAGGCGCAGGTCGGCGATCACATCGCCCATCACCTGTTCGGCGCGGCCGTTGGCATAGCCCTCGGCGTTGTCGAAGAAGTTGACGCCGTGGTCCCAGGCGGCAGCCACCAGGTTGCGGGCCTCGTCGCGCGGGATCTGGTCACCGAAGGTCACCCAGGCGCCGAAGGACAGGGCGGAAATCGGCAGGCCGGTGGAGCCCAGGCGACGGTATTGCATGCGAATCTCCTGCTGCGGGCCCGCATCCGGGCCGGGATCGAGCCCCATTCTACCTGCCGCCGCCGGCCGCAAGCCCTTGCCGTTGCTGGCCTGATCGGTACCGATGGGCGCGCGCACGCTGCTTTTTCTTGCCCCGGCCCCTGCCCTGCACTAGGCTTCCCGTTTTTCGCGACGCCCCAGGGGAGTCACTCACATGGTCGAAGGTTTGGGCAGGATCGGCTTCGGCCTGTTCGGGTTGGCGGTGCTGATCGGCATCACCTGGCTGTTTTCCAACAACAAGCGTGCGGTTGACTGGAAGCTGGTTGCCACCGGTATCACCCTGCAGATCGCCTTCGCGGCGCTGGTGATCCTGGTGCCTGGCGGGCGCGACGTGTTCGATGCGCTGGGCAAGGGCTTCGTCAAGGTCCTGAGCTTCGTCAACGAGGGCTCGGGCTTCATCTTCGGCTCGTTGATGGACACCAAGAACTACGGCTTCATCTTCGCCTTCCAGGTGCTGCCGACCATCATCTTCTTCTCGGCGCTGATGGGGGTCATGTACCACCTCAACGTCATGCAGGCGATCGTGCGCGTGATGGCCTGGTCGATCACCAAGGTGATGCGCGTGTCCGGCGCGGAAACCACCAGCGTCTGCGCCAGCGTCTTCATCGGCCAGACCGAGGCGCCGCTGACCGTGCGCCCGTACATCGCCAGGATGACCCAGTCCGAGCTGCTGACCATGATGATCGGCGGCATGGCGCACATCGCCGGCGGCGTGCTGGCGGCCTACGTGGGCATGCTCGGCGGTGGCGACCCGGTGCAGCAGGCCTTCTACGCCAAGCACCTGCTGGCGGCGAGCATCATGGCCGCACCGGCCACCCTGGTCGTGGCCAAGCTGCTGATTCCGGAAACGGGCACCCCGCTGACCCGCGGCACGGTGAAGATGGAAGTCGAGAAGACCTCCAGCAACATCATCGACGCGGCCGCTGCCGGTGCCGGTGACGGCCTGAAGCTGGCGCTGAACATCGGCGCGATGCTGCTGGCCTTCATCGCCCTGATCGCGCTGCTGAATGCACCGCTCACCTGGTTCGGCGATGTGACCGGCTTGGCCGCTGCCATCGGCAAGCCGACCAACCTGTCGACCATCTTCGGTTACGTGCTGGCCCCGATTGCCTGGGTGATCGGTACCCCGTGGGCTGATGCCACCACCGTCGGTTCGCTGATCGGCCAGAAGGTCGTGATCAACGAGTTCGTGGCCTACACCGAGCTGTCGCAGATCGTGAACGGCCAGGTGGCGGGCGTGAGCCTGTCCGACGAAGGCCGCCTGATCGCCACCTACGCGCTGTGCGGCTTTGCCAACTTCAGCTCGATCGCGATCCAGATCGGCGGCATCGGCGGCCTGGCGCCGGAACGTCGCCACGATCTGGCCAAGTTCGGCCTGCGCGCGGTGTTGGGCGGTACCATTGCCACCTTCATGACGGCGACCATCGCCGGCGTGCTGACGCACTTCAGTTGAACCCCTGGTTGAGAAAAGATTTCCTATGAGCAGCAGTGTCGTTGTCGTCGGTTCCTTCAATGTCGATCACGTGTGGCGGTGCGAGTCGCTGCCGGCACCGGGTGCGACCATTGCCGGCCGCTACAGCACCGGCCCGGGAGGCAAGGGCTTCAACCAGGCCGTGGCCGCCTGCCGCGCCGGCGCCGAGACGCACTTCGTGTGCGCGCTGGGCGATGACGCCGGCGGCGCCACCGCACGTGAACTGGCCGCGCAGGATGGCTTCGGCCTGATTGCCGAAGCCAGCAGCGAGCCGACCGGCACTGCGGGCATCTACGTGGACGCGCGTGGCCGCAACACCATCGTGATCGGCCCGGGCGCCAACGCCGCGCTCAGCACCGACTTCCTGCAACAGCAGCAGGCATTGCTCACCAGCGCCAAGGTGGTGCTGGTGCAGCTGGAATCGCCGGTGCAGACCATCGAAGCGGCGCTGGCCACGGCCCGCGAGGCCGGTGTCACCACCGTGCTCAACACCGCACCGGCCGACGCGCCCTCGACCATCGGCCTGCTCAAGCTGGCCGATGTGATCACCCCGAACGAGACCGAGTTCGCCGCGCTGCTCGGCCGCCATGTCGGTGAGCGCGTGGATGCCAACGATGTCGCCGCGCTGGATGGCGCCAGCCTGCATGCGCTGTGCCGCAAGCTGGTCGGCAACGGTACCGTGGTGGTGACCCTGGGTTCGGTGGGCGTGTTCGTCTCGCATGCCGACGAGAACCTGCGCGGCGATAGCCAGCCGTACTACCGCGTCGGCGCCGAGCAGGTGCAGGCCATCGACACCACCGGTGCCGGTGATGCCTTCAACGGTGCGCTGGCCGCGTCGCTGGCGCAGGTGGCCGACGCCCCGTTCGCCCGCCACGTGCGCTTTGCCAACCAGTTCGCCGGTCGCTCGACCGAGAAGGAAGGCGCTGCAGCGGCAATGCCGCGCTTCACCCCGGCCGACGCCGAAGCCAAGTAATTCCACGCCACGCGTGGATGACAAGGCCCGGGTGTACAGGCACCTGGGCCTTTCTTTTGCCCATTGCCCAGCCCCTGCGACCGCCTGTCGCATTGCCCACATCCTGCCCCTCGCTCACGATCCGCGCAGCTTCCTTGCACGGGCAGGACATGGACGGATTCCCCTGGTTGCTGGTCGCGGCCGCAGGCAGTGCCGCTGCGGCGCTGCTGCATATCGGCTGCATCGCCTTCGGCGCCGCGTGGTACAGATACTTCGGTGCCGGCCAGCGCGTGGTCCGGCTCGCGCATGCGGGGCACTGGTGGCCACCGCTGATGACCGCCGGCATCACTGCCTTGCTGGTGGCCTGGACCCTGTACGCACTGGCCGCCGCGGGCTGGCATTCGCCACTGCCGGCCAGTCGCCTGGTCCTGCCCGCCATCGCTGCCTTGCTGCTGCTGCGCGCCGCGATGGGCTTCGGCCTGGCGCTGTTCCGGCCGGGGTACAACGGCCGGCGCTTCTGGGTGGTCAGTTCGCTGGCCTGCCTGGGCCTGGGGCTGGCCTTCGCCCTGGGTACCCGCCAGGCCTGGCAGAGCCTGGGTTAGCCGGCCACCATCGCCCGCCCTTGGGGGCGACGGAAGCAACCGTCAAGCATCTGCTGATGCCGGTACGGCATGAGGTCGGTGCCGATCGGCCTGAACCGGACCGTACCCGACACGGCCGTACCGCCGCCCGCGCCCTACAATGGGCGCATGCAGATCGGCCCGTACACCATCGCCCCCAACGTCGTGCTGGCGCCCATGGCCGGCGTCACTGACAAGCCCTTCCGCCTGCTGTGCAAACGGCTGGGCGCGGGCCTGGCCGCCTCGGAAATGACCATCAGCGACCCGCGCTTCTGGAACACGCGCAAGTCGATCCACCGCATGGACCATGAGGGCGAGCCGGCGCCGATCAGCGTGCAGATCGCCGGTACCGAGCCGCAGCAGCTGGCCGAGGCGGCGCGCTACAACGTCGACCACGGCGCGCAGATCATCGACATCAACATGGGCTGCCCGGCCAAGAAGGTGTGCAACGCCTGGGCCGGCTCGGCGCTGATGCGCGACGAGCAGTTGGTGGCGCGCATCCTCGAAGCCGTGGTCAACGCGGTGGACGTGCCGGTCACGCTGAAGATCCGCACCGGTTGGGACTGTGACCACCGCAATGGCCCGCTGATCGCGCGCATCGCCGAGGACAGCGGTATCGCTGCACTGGCCGTGCACGGCCGCACCCGCGACCAGCATTACACCGGCCAGGCCGAGTACGCCACCATCGGTGAGATCAAGGCCGCCCTGCGCATTCCGGTGATCGCCAACGGCGATATCGATTCGCCGCAGAAGGCTGCCCACGTTTTGAAGGAAACTGGCGTGGACGCGGTGATGATCGGCCGTTCCGCACAGGGCCGGCCGTGGATCTTCCGCGAAGTGGCGCATTACCTGGCCACCGGGCAGGAACTGCCGCCACCGTCGCTGGCCGAAGTGCGCGACATCCTGCTTGGCCACCTGCACGCACTGCATGCCTTCTATGGCGAACCGCAGGGCGTGCGCATCGCGCGCAAGCACCTGGGCTGGTATGCCAAGGACCGGCCGGAGAACGCCGCCTTCCGTGCGGTGGTCAACCGTGCCGAAGACCCGCAGAGCCAGATCGCGCTGACCACCGAGTACTTCGACCGCTTGATTGCCGGGGAACCGGCGCTGCCTTCAGCGGCCTGACCGCACTGCCGCGTCACAACGTCGAGCCTGCTCGACCGAATTGAACTCCCAGAGCCCGCCTCCATGACCCCGCCGATCTCCTCTCCGACCTACCTGCACGGGTTTTCCGGCACCGAACAGCAGCGCCTGATGACCCAGGCGCGCCTGCTGGAGTCGAGCATCTTCGGCCAGATCGACTACAGCGGCGCGCGGCGCCTGCTGGAAGTCGGCAGCGGCGTGGGTGCGCAGACCGAGATCCTGCTGCGCCGCTTCCCCGAGCTGCACGTGACCGGCGTGGACCTGAGCGAGACCCAGCTGGCCACCGCGCGCGAGAACCTGGCGCGCACCCCTTGGTGCAGCGACCGTTACACCCTGCAACAGGCCGATGCCGGCGAACTGCCGTTCGAGGCGCGCAGCTTCGATTCGGCCTTCCTGTGCTGGGTGCTGGAACACGTTCCGTCACCGGCACGCGTGTTGAGTGAAGTGCGCCGCGTGCTGGCGCCGGGTTCACCGGTCTACATCACCGAGGTGATGAATGCCTCGTTCCTGCTTGATCCGTACTCGCCGCACATCTGGCGCTACTGGATGGCCTTCAACGACTTCCAGTACGACCACGGTGGCGACCCGTTCGTCGGCGCCAAGCTGGGCAACCTGTTGCTGGCCGGCGGCTTCCGCGACGTGCATACCGAGATCAAGACCATCCACCTGGACAACCGCGAGCCTGCCCGTCGCAAGACCATGATCGCGTTCTGGGAGCAGCTGCTGCTGTCGGCGGCCGACCAGCTGCTGCAGGCCGGCTCGGTGGACGAGGAAACCGTGGAAGGCATGCGCCGCGAGTTCCGGCTGGTGCAGAACGACCCGAATGCGGTGTTCTTCTACTCGTTCGTGCAGGGCCGTGCGACGGTGTATTGAGCTCAGCCTCGCAGTGGCCAGGTCAACCCGCTAGAATTCCTCAACCTGTCCCGGAAGGATGCGCTCTGTGCCCATGCTGCCAGCCGAATGCGGGGCGGAATGCATGCCGCGCCGGGACACTTGATCTGTGAGCGCATGATGACCGACAGCGGACGACTGCCATTTCCTCGCCAAGATGCAGGTCTGCTGGGCGGATTGAGTCCAAACCAGGCAAGGCTCTTCCTGGGCCTCATTGCCGCGTTCTGCATTGTGTATGTCGCACTTGCTTTGACTCCTTCGTCCTACTCGCTGGCATTCGAGCGATTGGGTCTGGAACCACTGCAACCGCTGCTCGGCACCGCCCGCTCCATCCGCTCGGATGAGTGGATGGTGTACACCCCCTATGTCCAGATCGCCGTTGCCAACGATTTTGGCCAGGTCAACGCGCATTCGCCGTATCACGAGTCGCTGCGTACCTTCCAGGCGCTTCCGCTGCTGGACTGGGGCCTCCTGTTCAAGCCCTACCACTGGGCCTTCTTTGTTCTGCCTCCGGCAAACGCGTATTCGTTCTTCTTCGCTTTCATGGCCGTGGCGTTCTTGTCCGGCTGGACCACGTTCCTGCGCCAACTGCAATTGCCACTGTTGCCAGCGCTGCTGATCGCCAGCACCTTGTTCTTTTCGCCATTCGTGCAAGTCTGGTGGTCCAGCAACGCGGGGGCATTTGCACTTGCCCCTTGGGTCGCGGTCGCCTGGCTGGGCATCGGCAACCGCTGGCTGCGCATCATGGCCGGCGCCTATGCACTCTCTGCCTGGCTGGTGGCAGCAACCTACCCCCCGTTCACCATCGGCTCGCTGCTGACCATGGGCCTGCTGGTGCTGGCCTTTCGCCGCGAAACGTTGTCATTTCCCCGGCTGCTCGATGCAGTCGCAGCGGGTCTGCTTTCGCTGGCAGTGTTCTTCGGCTATTTCCACGAGATCATCCAGGTCGCCCGCGATACCGTCTACCCTGGGCAGCGTGCGAGCGCCGGCGGTGGCGTAAGCCTGATTACCCTGCTTGCACATCTGTTTCCCAACCTGATGACTTACAAATTCGCACCGTTGCCGTCCTTCAGGACTTCCAACGAATGCGAGATCGCGGTGCTGGGCAGCCTGTTGCCGCTGTTTACGCTTGTACTGGCCGATGGGGTTCGGTTCCGCAGTTGGGCGCGCAGCAACCGTCGTGCACTGTGGATCCTGGCCGCCGGCCTGCTGATGGTCGCCTGCTGGATGTTCCTGCCGGTTCCAGTGCTGATCGGCAAGCTCACCGGCCTGTCGCTGGTACCACCGATCCGAGCCTTGCTTGCCTTCGGCCTGCTGCTCAACATCGGCTGCGCCATTATCCTGGTGCGGTGTGGTGTGCTCATTCAACCCAGGCGTGTGCTACTGCTGGCAGGCCTGCTGGCCCTCGGCAGCGCGGCAAAGTACCTGTTCGGGGATGATGGTTTCCACCAACTGTACAGCAGCTACGACACAGTTCCGTACCTCTGCCTGGCCGCACTCGCCATCGTTGCCAGCCGCCCCCGGTGCTCGAAGCATGCGCCCACCCTGGTATTGGCCACCGCAGCATTGGCCAATCTGCTCGGCAACGGCCTGTTCAATCCTGTGCAGCCGGCGGGGCCAATCTTCTCGATCGACCGCCAGGCAGTGCTGCAGGCACAGCAGGCGCGCGGCGCGCGGAGCAACGCCGACGGGGCACTGGTGGCCACAGGGAGCTTTGGTGGCCTGTTGCCCGGGGCCGGCATCCCTGCGGTCAACCACGTGCTGTATCTGCCGCAGATGAAGTATTTCCGGAGGTACTTCCCGACCATGCCGGACAGTGATTTCAACTTCACCTTCAACCGCTACCACCACGTCTCGGTGAATCCCAACAGCGAGGCACCCCGCCTGATACAGGCAGATCTGGTGGAAGTTCCGGCGAAAGCGATGCTGGCTTCGCCAGCCAAACCCTGAGCATCTGCCGCAACCACGAACCACGGCGCACCTCTGGGAGGCGCGTTGAAGCATGGACAGCATCGCGAACGGCGCGGATCCATCGGGTCGCAGATGGTCACGCCATGCTTGACTGCGGTCACTGCACCGCGGGGTTGTCACCCGCCCCGGTCTGCCCTGCCGACGCATGCCAGATCCGCTGCCACATCGCCGCCAGCCGGCGACTTGCGTCGGCGCGCGCGGCCGGGCTGCTGTAGTCCGCCCGCACCTGCTCGGGCACGATCGCCCGCCATTGCCCGTCCGCCTGCTCGGCGACGACGAAGTTGAAGGTGTAGTCCGGTTCCAGCCCCATGCGCAGATCGCTCAGCACAAGCCTTCCGTCCACGACCTGCGCACGCATGAAGCCACGGTTGAACCATTGCAGCTGCTGCACCGCCGGGATGGCCCGCGCTTCGCGCAAGGCCTGCACGTTGGACGCATGGCCTTCGAACCGCATCGGCCCATGGTCGGCCACCAGTGAGCGATCACCCACCACGTAGCCATTGGGCGTCATCGCTACCACCCGCCACAGCAGCGTATTGAACGGCATCGGCACCGAGAAGCGCGGCGCGTCACCCAGGCCCATCGCCGCCAGGCTCTGCTGGGCGGCCCGATCGACCTGCGCCTTGGCGATCAGCCCCCAGCCCAGGTAGCCACTGCTGAACAGCAACGCCGCGCCCAGCACCTTGCCCGCCCAGGGCCGCGCACGACCAAACCAGGCCAGCACGCAGCCCAGCAGCAGCCACACCGTGTAGCCAGGGTCGATGATGAAGACGCTGGAGCCCATGGTTGGGTGTGGCCGCAGCGGCCACCACAACTGGGTACCGTAGACGGTGAACGCATCCAGCACGGGATGGGTAACCAGCGCCAGCTGGATCGCCCAGAACCAGCGCAGCGGTGACTGCGCGACGCGACCATTGCCGAAGCGCTTGAACAACCACCAGATCAGTGCGGCCACCCAGGGCAGCACCAGCAGCGAATGGCTGAAGCTGCGGTGTTCGGTCATGTTCGCCACCGGGTCGGCCGCAGTGAAGCCAAGCCACAGGGCGTCGAGGTCCGGCAGGGTGCCGAGCGCGGCACCGGCCAGCAGGGCCGCGCGGCGATGGCCGGGCGGAGCGATGGCAGCAGCGACGGCGCCACCGAGCACGATCTGGGTCAATGAATCCATGGGCCGATGCTAGCGGCTTGCGCGCGGTGTATGTAGAGCCGAGCCCATGCTCTGCTGCTCTTCGTTGCGCGCAACGACAGCCGAGCATGGACTCGGCTCTACAGCGGGACACACGCGGGCTATGCCGCCTGCGACAACCGCGCGCCCGGCAGCTCCACCAGCGTCTGGCCGTTGTGGTCCAGCAGGCGCAGCGCGCCGTCGTGGTCTTCGACCAGCGCGGTCAGGCTTTCCACCCAATCCCCATCGTTGGCATAGACCAGGCCATCGCGTTCGACCAGCGCGGCGCGGTGGATATGCCCGCAGACGATGCCGTCCAGGCCGCGCCGGCGCACGTCGTCCAGGCCGGCCTGCACGAAACGCTCGATGTAGCGTTCAGCCGCACCACTGCGCTTCTTCAGGAACTCCGATAGCGACCAGTAGCGCATGCCAAGCTGGCGGCGCACCGCGTTCAATGCCTGGTTGCCGGTGAGGATGCGGTAATACAGCCAGTCACCGAACTTTTCCTGCAGGCCGCCAAAGTGGGTCACGCCGTCGTAGTCGTCGCCGTGCGCGACCAGCAGCCGGCGGCCATCGGCGGTCACGTGGATGGCGCGGCGGCGCACCTGCATCGCCGGCAGCATCAGCCCGCACACCTGGCGCAGCGATGCATCGTGGTTGCCGGGGATGTAGATGATCTCGGTGCCAGCGCGACGCAATGCGTGCAGCGCCTGGATGACCTCGCTGTGCGACTGCCGCCAGTTGGCACGGCGGTGCGCCATCCACCACAGGTCGATGATGTCGCCGACCAGGTACAGCCGTTCACAGCGCAGCTGCGAGAGAAAGCGCGCCAGCTCGGTGGCATGGCAGTGACGTGATCCCAGGTGCACGTCGGAGACGAACACTGCGCGCCGGTGCGGCGACAGGTTCGCCAGCGTGTTCATGCCGGCGTCCCCGCGTCGCGCAGGTAACGTTTGCGCTTGTTCGGCCGGATCGCACACAGATCCACCTCGATCAGGCCGTCGATCGAATCGCTGAAGTCCGGATCCACCCCGAAGGCGAGGAAGCGCGCGCCGCCCGGTTCGCACAGATCGGTGTACTGGCGATACAGCGTGGGTACGCCGGTACCGAGTGCAGCCAGGTTGGCCTTGAGCACGTCGAACGCGGCGCCTGCATCCAGCTCACCGAAACTGGGCGGTGCGGCGAAGTACTGGAACGGCCGGTTCGATTCGGCCATGCCGGCGGTGCCGCTGTAATAGCGCTGGTAGTACGCCACCAGCTGCTCGCGCGCATCGCGCGGCAGCGCCGCACTGATCGACACCGCGCCGAACAGGTAGCGGATCCCCGGCCGGCACTGCAGGTAGGCACCGATGCCCTGCCACAGGTAATCCAGGCTGCGGCTGCCCCAGTAGTCGGGCACCACGAAGCTGCGGCCCAGTTCCAGGCCTTCGGCGATGTGGCTGATGGCGTCGTCGGAATAGCGGAACAACGACGCACTGTAGAGGCCGGACAGGCCGTGCCGGGCCAACGCGTGGGCACCACGCATGATCCGGTACGCGCCAGCGATGCGCTGCGCGGCGGCGTCCCAGATCACGATGTGCTCGTACTGCGGGTCGTAGTTGTCGAGGTCACGGCTGCGGCCGGTGCCCTCACCCACCTGGCGGAAGGTCAGTTCGCGCAGGCGGCCCAGTTCCAGCAGCAGTGGCGAATCGGCAGTGCAGGTGGCCAGCAGGATCTGCTTGCCGTCGGCGGTCTGGCCCAGCTGGGTGGCGGCTGCGATGCCAGCGGCGACCTGCGAAGGTGGCACCGGAGCGGCCAGCGGCTCAGGGCCTGCGCAGGCAGCGGCATTGCCGGCCGCGCCATTGCGGCCCAGCGCATAGAGTGCGCGGCGTACCGCCAGCAGTTGGGCACCCGGATCGCCGCCGTCGCCCAGCCGCATCGGCTCGCCGATGCTCAGCCGCAGTGGGCGGCCACGACGAGTGAACATCTCGCGCGCCAGCAGCGCGGTACCGGCCGGCTTGAACAGGGTCGAGGCGCCATAGAACAGTGCCGAGTTGCGCGCTTCCACCCGCACCGGCAGCACCGGCGCGCCGGCCGCGCGGGCAAAGCGGACAAATCCCCGCTGCCAGCGGCCATCGCGGATGCCGCGCAGCGACAGGCGCGAGACCTCGCCAGCCGGGAACACGATCACGCACTGCTCGGCGGCCAACGCCTGCTCCACCGCATGCAGGCTGCCGCGCTGCGCCTTGCCGCCCAGGATGCGCACCGGCAACAGCAGATCCTGCAGCGGCGCGATCGCCCCCAGAAGGTCGTTGGCCACGATCCGCACATCGCGGCGGATACGGCCGACCGCGTCCAGCAAGGCCAATGCGTCCAGAGCCCCGGAAGGGTGGTTGGCGACGATCAGCAGGCGGCCGGTGGCCGGAATCTTCGCCAGCGCGGCCGGATCCACCTGGTACTGGCCGCCGATGAACTCCAGGCCGGCGGCGACGAAACCGAAGCCGCGCAGGCCTGAGCTGCGCTGCAGGAAGGCTTCGATCTGGTCCAGGCGCGACCAGCGGCCGACGCTGCGCAGCAACGGCCGCGCCAATTGGCCGCGACGGCCATGGAACCAATCGGGGAAACGTTGCTGGAGACGCTGTTCGAGTTCCTGCATGGCGGATCCACTGATGCCCGGCGGCCGGATTGGCCGACAGCCTGCACCCGGCAGGCGGCAGCCAGATGGCGGTTTCGGGGCAGAACGATGACGGCCGGCCCCCTTGACGGCCGGGTCGCGGCCTGCGCGGTCGGGGGTTGGGCAGCCCCGTCTGTTGTTGTCACGCTGGTGGAACACTGGGCCTCGAGGCTGGCCCCCAATCCCGTCGTGACGGCCCCTGCCGGGCCTACGCGGGCTTAACCACCGGCAACCGGTACCGGTTCACAATGCACAGGCGGCGCACCCCGTGTATCATGCGCGCCCATCTTTCCATCCGAATCAAGGGATATTACGCCTGATGTCCAGCTATCTCTTCACCTCCGAGTCGGTCTCCGAAGGCCATCCGGACAAGGTTGCCGACCAGATCTCCGATGCGGTGCTGGACGCGATCCTGACCCAGGACCAGCGCGCCCGCGTGGCCTGCGAGACCATGGTCAAGACCGGCGTTGCCATCGTGGCCGGTGAAATCACCACCAGCGCCTGGATCGACCTGGAAGCGCTGACCCGCAAGGTCATCACGGACATCGGCTACGACAGCTCCGACGTCGGCTTCGACGGCGCCACCTGCGGCGTGCTGAACCTGATCGGCAAGCAGTCGCCGCACATCGCCCAGGGCGTGGACCGCAAGAAGCCGGAAGAAATGGGCGCTGGCGACCAGGGCCTGATGTTCGGCTATGCCACCAACGAGACCGACAGCTACATGCCGGCCGCGATCCACCTGTCGCACCGCCTGGTCGAGCAGCAGGCCAAGATCCGCAAGAAGAAGAACTCGCCGCTGTCGTGGCTGCGCCCGGACGCCAAGAGCCAGGTCACCCTGCGCTATGAAAACGGCGTGGTCTCGGCCATCGACGCCGTGGTCCTGTCGACCCAGCACGCCCCGGGCATCAAGCAGAAGGACCTCATCGAGGCCGTCCGCGAAGAGATCATCAAGCCGGTGCTGCCGGCCAAGTGGCTGCACAAGGGCACCAAGTTCCACATCAACCCGACCGGCAAGTTCGAGATCGGCGGCCCGGTGGGCGACTGCGGCCTGACCGGCCGCAAGATCATCGTCGACACCTACGGCGGCTGGGCCCGTCACGGCGGTGGCGCGTTCTCCGGCAAGGACCCGTCCAAGGTCGACCGTTCGGCCGCCTACGCGGCCCGCTACGTCGCCAAGAACGTGGTTGCCGCCGGCCTGGCCGACCGTTGCGAAGTGCAGGTCTCCTACGCCATCGGCGTGGCTGAGCCGACCTCGATCTCGGTCACCACCTTCGGCACCGGCAAGATCAGCGACGACAAGATCGAGAAGCTGATCCGCAAGCACTTCGACCTGCGCCCGTACGGCATCATCAAGATGCTGGACCTGATCCACCCGATGTACCAGCAGACCGCGGCCTATGGCCACTTCGGCCGCAAGCCGAAGGAGTTCAGCTACCTCAACGGCGAAGGCGAGACCGTCAACGCCACGGCCTTCTCCTGGGAGAAGACCGACCGCGCCGCCGCCCTGCGCGCCGATGCGAAGCTGAAGTAAGCAACACGAAGGGCCGCGCAAGCGGCCCTTCTGCTTCTGGTAGAGCCGGCCGCTGGCCGGCTTTTTCATGGCCTCCGGAAACAACCGCGTGGTTGCCGGCCAGCGTCCGGCACGACCGGTTGCCGATACAATCGCCGCATGTCGACCGAACTGAAAACCCACCAGCTGTCCATGACCGTGCTGATGTCACCGGAAATGGCCAATTTCTCCGGCAAGGTCCATGGTGGCGCCATCCTGCGCCTGCTTGACCAGGTGGCCTACGCCTGCGCCAGCCGCTATGCCGGCAGCTACGTGGTCACCCTGTCGGTGGACCAGGTGATGTTCCGCCAGCCCATCGCGGTGGGCGAGCTGGTCACCTTCCTGGCCTCGGTGAACTACACCGGCACCTCATCGATGGAGATCGGCATCAAGGTGGTGGCTGAGGACATCCTCAAGCGCAGCGTGCGCCACGCCAACAGCTGCTTCTTCACGATGGTCGCAGTGGATGAAGAAGGCCGGCCGACGCCTGTCCCGCCCTTGCAGCCGGCAACGTCCGACGAAAAGCGCCGCCAGGCCGCAGCACAGATCCGCCGCCAGCTGCGCCAGGAAATGGAACAGCGCCACCTGGAACTGCTGGCGTCGAACCCGCCGTCGCCGGAAGAATGAGGTAGTGCCGGCCGCTGGCCGGCAACCTCGCGCGTGCTGCCAAACATCATGAGGTTGCCGGCCAGCGGCCGGCACTACCAACGCCAGGTCACCCTGTGTTCTGCACGCCCTGCGAAACGCCGTTCACGCACGCCACCAGCGCGCGCAGCAGATCGTCATCCTCGCGCCCGCTGGCCCGCCAGCGCTGCAGCAGTTCCACCTGCAGCACGCTGATCGGATCGACGTAGGGATTGCGCAGGCGGATCGACAGCGCCAGCCGCGCGTCGTGGTCCAGCAGCGTCTTCTGGTCCATCAACGCCAGCAGCCAGCGCCGGGTGAGCTCCAGTTCGCGCTGCACCTGCGGGAAGAAGCGCCCATGCAGTTCACCCGACAACAGCGAGAACTGCTCGGCGATGGTGATATCGCCCTTGGACAGCACCATCGCGATGTCATCCAGGAAGGTACGGAAGAACGGCCAGTCCCGCGCCATATCGCGCAGGGTCTGTTCGTGGCCGGCATCGACCGCGGCCTGCAGGCCACTGCCCACGCCGTACCAGCCGGGAATCACCGCACGCGCCTGGCTCCAGGCGAACACCCAGGGAATCGCACGCAGGTTGCCCAGCGCTGCGTCCTGGCCGAGCCGGCGCGACGGCCGCGAGCCCAGCGTCATCCGCTCGATCACGTCGATCGGCGTGGCGGTACGGAAATAATCCATGAAACCGGCCTGGCCAACGAACCCGCGATACACCTCGCTGCTGGCCGCAGCCACCGCATCCATCACCGGCCGCCACGCATCCTCGCGCGGTTCGGCGGCACGCGGGCGCAGGCTGGCGCGCAGCACTGCACCGGTAGCCTGCTCCAGCGAGCGCAGGGCCAGCGCGCGGATGCCGTACTTGCGATGGATCACCTCGCCCTGCTCGGTCACCCGCAGGCGGCCATCGATGCTGCCGCGTGGCGACGCATCCACGGCGTGGGTGGTCTTGCCACCACCACGGCTGATCGAGCCGCCCCGGCCATGGAAGAAGGTCAGGCGGATGCCGGCCTCGGCCGCCACCTCCAGCAGTTCCACCTGCGCGCGCTGAAGGCCCCAACGCGAAGCAGCAATGCCACCATCCTTGCTGCTGTCCGAATAGCCCAGCATCACCATCTGAACATCATCGCGTGCACGCAGGTGCGCGCGGTACACCGGATCCTCCAGCAGGTCGCGCAGCGTGGCGGTGCCGCGCTTGAGGTCGTCCACAGTTTCAAACAGCGGCGCGATATCGAGCGGCACGCCGCCATCGGCATCGACCAGGCCACCACGCCGCGCCAGCGCCAGCACCGCCAGCACGTCGCTGCGGTCGTGCGCCATCGAAATGATGTAACTGCCCAGTGCATCGCCGCCATGCCGCGCACGGGCATCGGCCAATGCAGCGAACACGGCGTCCAGCCGCCGGTTGCCTTCGTCGTCGCCTTTCGGCAACGGCACCTCGCCACTGGCATGCGGTGCCAGCAGGCGCGCGCGGCCCAAGGCATCCAGGCCCTCCCACGCCGGGTCGCCGCCCAGCACCGCCGCCAGCGCGCGCGCATGCACGCTCGATTCCTGACGCACGTCCAACCGCGCCAGATGGAAGCCGAACGTCTTCACCCGCCACAACAGCCGCTGCACGGCGAAGCCGCCAGCGTGCTCGCCGCGATTGGCGCGCAAACTGTCGAGGATCAGCTGCAGGTCGTCGATCAGTTCATCCGGGCCGGCGTAAGCGCCCTCGCCGTCTTCCAGCGTGGCCTGCAGGCGCGCGCGCATGCGATCGTTGAGCAGGCGGTAGGGCATGTCGGCATGGCGCGGGCGCGACTGTACCTGCGGCAGCAGCTGCTGGTAGTGCGCCACGCGCGCCTGCAGCGCATCGCTCACGCCCACCCGCTCGGTGGACTGGCTGAGCAGGCTGGCCAGCTGCAGCAGTTCCTTCTGATAGCGCGCCAGTACCGCCTGCCGCTGCGCATCCAGCGTAGTGCGGATGGTGTGGGCATCCACGTTCGGATTGCCGTCCATGTCCCCGCCCACCCACGTACCGAAGCGCAGCAGGCGCGGCAGTGGCAGCTCTTCCCCATAGGTATCGCGCAGCGCCTGCTGCAGCGATTCGTACAGCACCGGAATCACGCGGTACAGCACCTGCACCAGATAGAAGCCGACGTGCTCGCGCTCGTCATCGACGGTGGGCCGCACCGGCGAGGAATCAGTGGTCTGCCACGACGCGGTCAGCGCCATGCGGAAGCGCGCAGCATCGGCGGCCGCTTCCCCCGGCGTGCGCTGGCCGTCGAGGTTGTCGACCAGGCTGGCCACCATCAGCTGCTCTTTCTCCAGCAGCGCACGGCGCACCGCTTCGGTCGGGTGCGCGGTAAACACCGGTTCGATGTCGATGCGCGGCAGCCACTGCGCCAGCTCGTCCAGGCCCACGCCCTGCGCCTTCAGGTGCTGCAGCGCATCCTGCAGGCCGTCGGGCTGCGCCCCTGCGGTACCGGCACGCTGGTAGTCACGGCGGCGGCGGATGCGATGCACGCGCTCGGCAATGTTGACCACCTGGAAGTAGGTGCTGAAGGCCCGCACCATGGTCTCGGCCTGCTGCGGCGTGCGCCCGGCCAGCCCTTCGGCCAGCTCCGACAGCGGCGCCTGGTTCTCGCGACGGGCGATGGCGCGGGTGCGCACGTCCTCGACCTCGTCGAGGAAGGCCGCCGATACCTGCTCGACCAGCAGGTCACCGACCAGTGCGCCGAGCCGGCGCACGTCATCGCGAAGCGGAAGATCGGGGGAAGCAAACTCGATGCTGCTGCGGTACTCGTTCATCGGCGACGCACAGGCCTCGGTCAACGGATCCAGACCCCAAGCCTAAACCAGAACGGGCAGCGTGCTGCGATGCAAAAATGGTTTCATCTGCACGCATCCCTGGCGGACGCAGCCGAGCATGGGCTCGGCTCTACAAGCGTCGTGGCGCGCGACACCGTGTAGCGCCCGAGCCCACGCTCGGGCGGCGGCGCAGCCGCACAGGCGGCCCCTGTTACAGGGGCCGCCCTCATGCAGGTATCAGCGCTTCTTCTTCGCCTTGCCCTGCTCGGCCGGGCCGATGGTCTGCTCCAGCCAGCGCTCGCTTTCGGCCAGCATGGTCATGATCGATTCGCGTGCCCGGTAAGCATGCGATTCGTTGGGCAGCATCACCAGCCGCGCGGTGCCACCCAGGCCCTTCACCGCGGCGAACATGCGCTCGCTCTGGATCGGGAACGTGCCGGAGTTGTTGTCGTCCACGCCGTGGATGAACAGGATCGGATCCTTGATCCTGTCGGCGTAATTGAACGGCGCCATCTTCTGGTAGACGTCCTGCGCCTGCCAGTAGTTGCGCTCCTCGGCCTGGAAACCGAACGGAGTAAGCGTGCGGTTGTATGCACCGCTGCGCGCGATGCCGGCCTTGAACAGGCGGGTGTGTGCCAGCAGGTTGGCCGTCATGAACGCACCATAGGAGTGGCCACCGATGGCGATGTGATCGCGATCGGTCACGCCTCGGCGCACCACTTCATCCACCGCCGCCTGCGCATTGGCCACCAGCTGTTCGATGTAGGTGTCGTTCGGCTCCTTGTCACCCTCGCCGATGATCGGCATCGACGGGCTGGCCAGCACCACATAGCCCTTGGCCAGGAACGCCTGCGGGCCCCAGTAGCTGACCGCGTTGAAGCGGTACGGCGAATCGGTCACCTGGCTGGCCGCGGCCGCGCTCTTGAACTCGCCCGGGTAGGCCCACATCAGCAGCGGGCGCGGGCCGTCGCGCTTGGGATCGTAGCCCGGCGGCAGCAGCAGTGTCGCGGTCAGGTCGACGCCATCCTTGCGCTGGTAACGGATCTGCTCCTTCTGCACGCCCTTCAGCTGCGGCAGCGGATGGGCGAAACGGGTCAGCGCGCGCGGTGCGGCACCGGCATCGGCCAGCGACTGCACGTAGAAGTTGGCCGGTTCGTCCGGGCTCTCGCGGCTCAGCAGCAGCGAATTGCCCTGGTTGTCCAGCAATGCCACCGGCAGCGAATAGCTCGGCGCCTGCGAATGGAACAGGCGCGTCGCCTTGCCCGTGGCGATGTCGAAGCGGTCCACGAACGGGCGGTCGCCTTCCGGCGAAGCGCCGGCACCGGCCAGGTACAGGCTGCTGCCTTCCGGGCTGGTCTGCAGCAGCGAGCGACCACGTTCATCGCTGGCCAGCAGCGGCCGCCCCGGATCGGCATAACGGTCCTGCGCGTCACGATCCCACAGCAGGCGCGGCTCGGCACCGGCGTTGTCCGGGGCGATCAGCCAGGTCCTGGTCCTGCGGGTCTTCCACCACGACTCGGTCAGCAGGGCCAGGTCGCCACGGCCCCAGTTGATGCCGCTCAGGCGGCTGCCAAGCTGGGCCAGGGTCACCGGCGGCTTGTCGAACGGCGCAGCCTGCATCAGCACCGCATCGCGCACCTTGGCTTCCCGGTTCGGATCACCACCGTCCTGCGCTTCGGCCCAGACCAGGGTGGCATCGGCATCACCGCGCCAGCTGATGTCGCGCACGCCGGTCACTTCGGCATCGTTGCCGGTCGGCAGGCCTTCCACCAGCGGGCGCACCGCCACGGTATGCACCAGCTTGCCGGTGGCACGCTCGATCACTTCAATGCGGCGCGGAAAACTGCTTACCGGCACCACGTAGGAGTACGGACGCTGCACCGGCTGGCGCAGCACGAAGCGGCCGTCAGGCGACACCGAGAAGCCCATGAAGATGCCGGCCGCACCGATCGCGCGGGTACTGCCATCCAGGCCGACTTCCATCGGCTGGGTAGTCGCGTAGTAATCGAACTGGCGAGCGTCGGCTTCGTTCTTCAGCAGGTCCTGATAGGTACGGATCGACACTACGCCGCCGCCCTGGCTGGTCTGCTGCACGGCAGGGCCGGTCGGGACGCCGTCGGCGGCCGGGGCCGGCCCCAGGTTGGCCGGGCGGGTGAACACCACCAGCCCGCGGCTGTCCGGCAGCCACTGGTAGCCGCTGCCGATCACCGTGTTCAAGCCGGCAACCAGGCGGCGGGCGCTGCCACCGGCCACATCCACCAGCCACAGTTCATTGGCGCCGCTGGCGGCGTCGACCTGGTTGAAGGCCAGCCACTTCTGGTCCGGCGACCACATCACACTGGCGATCGACAGCGTGGCCGGCAGGCCACTGATCTGCCGCTCCTTGCCATCGGCCACGTTCATCAGCCACAGCTTCTCACCGAAGCTGAAGCGGCTGTCGGAGAACGTGCGCGGGTTGATGCGCAGGCCGGCCAGCTTCAGTTCCGGCTGCGCCACCACCTGGATCGACGGCAGCGACGGCATCTGCATCATCGCGGCCACGTCGCGGCGCGGCGACAGGAACAGCGACGGCGCGCGCGGGGCGTCGACCACTGCCTGCAGTGCGGCCGATGGCAGTTCGTAGCCATTGACGCCCTGCGCCTGCGCCGGAGCTGGCTGCGAGGCGGCCGCCCAGGCCAGCGGGGCCACCGCCAGCAGCCCCATCGACAGGACCAGGCCGGTCCAGCGCCGTGTGCGGCGCGCGTGCATGCTCATCGTTCCACCTGTGTGATGCGTGAAAACTCCGACCTTAACAGGCCGTGCACGTGGCCCCATCTGCCGATGGTTGGGTCATGCCGATGTCACGCTGGGGCCGCGATATAATGGGGGTTCTCCCCTGCCGAGGGGCGCTGCGACCGGATCCCACGAGGCCCGGCCAGGCTCGGTAAGGTGGCTTTGTAACAACGGCGCCCGGCTAGATGCGAGCATCCGCTCGCCCACAACCGGAGCACACGAATGAACGCTGTTGCCAAGACCTTCTCCACCGAAGGTGATTACAAGATCCGCGATATCACGCTGGCCGACTGGGGCCGCAAGGAACTGGACATCGCCGAGCACGAAATGCCGGGCCTGATGTCGATCCGCCGCAAGTACCAGGCCGAGCTGCCGCTGAAGGGCGTGCGCGTGACCGGCTCGCTGCACATGACCATCCAGACCGCAGTGCTGATCGAGACCCTGAAGGACATCGGCGCCGATGTGCGCTGGGCCTCGTGCAACATCTTCTCGACCCAGGACCACGCGGCTGCCGCCATCGCCGCCACCGGCACCCCGGTGTTCGCCTGGAAGGGCGAGACCCTGGAAGAGTACTGGGACTGCACCCTGGACGCGCTGACCTTCACCCTGGCCGACGGCACCCTGACCGGCCCGGAACTGGTGGTCGACGACGGCGGTGACGTGACCCTCCTGATCCACAAGGGCTACGAGCTGGAAAACGGCAGCGACTGGGTCAACACCGCGTCCGCCTCGCACGAAGAACAGGTCATCAAGAACCTGCTCAAGCGCGTGGCCAAGGAGCGCCCGGGTTACTGGGGCCGCGTGGTCAAGGACTGGAAGGGCGTTTCCGAAGAGACCACCACCGGCGTGCACCGCCTGTACCAGCTGGCCCAGGCCGGCACCCTGCTGATCCCAGCGATCAACGTCAACGACTCGGTCACCAAGAGCAAGTTCGACAACCTGTACGGCTGCCGCGAGTCGCTGGCCGACGGCCTGAAGCGCGCGATGGACGTGATGCTGGCCGGCAAGGTGGCCGTGGTCTGCGGCTACGGCGACGTCGGCAAGGGCTGCGCGGCCTCGCTGCGTGCCTACGGCGCGCGCGTGATCGTCACCGAGATCGACCCGATCTGCGCCCTGCAGGCGGCGATGGAAGGCTATGAAGTCAACACCATCGAATCGACCCTGGGCCGTGCCGACCTGTACGTCACCACCACCGGCAACCGCGACATCATCCGCATCGAGCACCTGAGCGCGATGAAGGACCAGGCCATCGTCTGCAACATCGGCCACTTCGACAACGAGATCCAGGTCGACGCACTGGTGTCCTACCCGGGCATCAAGCACGTCAACATCAAGCCGCAGGTGGACAAGTACATCTTCCCGAACGGCAACGCGATCTTCCTGCTGGCCGAAGGCCGCCTGGTGAACCTGGGCTGCGCCACCGGCCACCCGAGCTTCGTGATGTCCAACAGCTTCGCCAACCAGACCCTGGCACAGATCGACCTGTGGGCGAACAAGGACAGCTACGAGAAGAAGGTCTACCTGCTGCCGAAGAAGCTGGACGAAGAAGTGGCCCGCCTGCATCTGGAGAAGATCGGCGTGAAGCTGACCACCCTGACCCAGGACCAGGCCGACTACATCGGCGTGCCGGTGGAAGGCCCGTTCAAGCCGGACCACTACCGCTACTGATGCCTATGGGGTGCCGGCCAGCGGCCGGCACTACCGGCGTACGCGGGGTCGGATCCCTTTCCGCATGAAAGGGCTCTGACCCCGGCAACGGATGCAGACAGGACGGGCGCCTTCGGGCGCCCGTTCTGCGTTGCGGCACCCGGCAACTGATCCGCGCACCCTGTCACGGAGCACTAAGAAGCTGCTTGCTAGGCTTTACGCCCGCGTGGGCTGCCAACGGCAGGCCATGCGCCGGGACGCAGAAACCAAAGGACAGGACATGCCGCGCAACCGTGAACGACTGAACCGGGCCATGAAGCCCCTGATGACCCTGTGCTGGGTGGCCCTGCTGGCCGCCTGCACCCCACCTGCCGGCGACGCCGGCGCTACGGCTCCGGCTGCGGCCAGCGGACAGGCCAGCCCCGCAGGCAAGGCCGCCGACGCGCCCGCCACGGTTGCCGACACAAGCGCTGGTTGCGCCGATGCAGCGTCGCCGGCACAGACCCTGGTCTGCAAGGACCCGACCCTGACCGGCCTGGATGCGGACATGGGCAAGGCGGTCACTGCCGCACAGGCCACGCTCGATGCAGCAGGGCAGAGCAAGCTGCACGCCGAACAGCAGCGCTGGCAGGAGCACACCCGCGACCTGTGCACCGATGCACAGTGCCTGCGGCAGGTGTACGCCGATCGCCTCAACGTGCTGTCCGCTACGCGTGACGGCCTGGTCGATCAGGATGCATGCGAAGCCCCTGACGGCCAGCAGCAGTGCGTGGACCTGCTGGTGTTGCGCGATCCCAACAGCCAGCTGGCTAACTTCAACGCGCTGCTGGGTGAGAACGGCCAGGAAGGCCGCCTGCTGGGCTGCACGGCCGCCACGAACATGGGCGGCGGCGCCAACGCCCTGCTCGCAGCCAACTGCACCCAGGAAACCTCCGCCGGCAGGCGCACCGTACAGCTGTGCAGCAACCAGATGGTTGGCCAGTTCGCCCTCGAACCGGCGCCGGCTGCTTACGGCACCCAGGCTATCCGCCAGCTGCTCGGCTTCACCCAGCAGCACTGCGCCGGCTGACAATCGCCGGGCACGCCCGGCGCTTTTCTCTCATTGAAGGACGATGACCATGGCAACGGATTCCACCCTTACGCGCGAACAGCTGTCCACGCTGTTCCTCAACACCGAGCTGGGCGGCGACACCCGCCACCTGGACCACTTCTCATACGCACAGAAGGGCGCAAGCACCTATTCGTTCGGGCTGGTGCAGTTCGATGTCGGCGGCAATCCGCAGGCCAGGCGCTTCCTGCGCGACAACGGCTTCACCGATGGTGACATCGCACTGTTGTCCCAGCAGGGCGGATTGAGCACCCAGCAGCTGGCGGCGCTCGACGCCAAGTTGCAGGCCATTCCGCAGGCCAGGATGGACGAGCTCACCAACGCCAAGCTGGACAGCGCCATCGAGCGTGTCGATCAGGCCATCGCCAAGGTGCGTGCAACCAATCCGGCCGCGGCCGATGCCATCGCCGCCAACCCGGAGTTGCAGTTGGCCATGGCGGACTATGACAACCAGTTCGGCAGCATGGGCCCGCAGTTCATCAGCTATCTGGCCGGCAATGCGGAAAAGCTGCAGGGCGGCACGGTCCAGGCCGGCAATCCGCCGACGCGCGGCGACGTGCAGAACTTCGTCGATGCCACCAAATACGGCATCCAGTCGCAGGCCGCCGTAGCCAGCCGCGATGAGCGCTTCGACCGGGCCATGGTCCAGATCGGCATCACCCCCACCCATGCTCCCTCGCACGGGTCACCGGGCACGCCTGCGGGCAACGGCGTGCTGGTCAACGGCAGCAAGGGAGATGAGGTGCAGGCCATGCAGCAGAAGCTGTCCGACCTGGGCTATCTGGGCAAGGACGGCAAGCCGCTGGTGGCCGATGGCGATTTCGGCCCCGGCACCCTGGAAGCGGTCAAGCAGTTCCAGCGGGATCACCACCTCACCGTAGACGGCAAGGCTGGCGGCACTACCCTGGCCGCACTGGATGCGGCTACGCAGCAGCGCGCACCGGCTGCCGAACCGACCATGGCCTCCCCGGGCCACGCCGACAACCCGCGTTACCAGCAGGTCGTGGAAAAGCTGGAAGCACTGGAAGAACAGCGGCGCCAGGGCGGCCTGTCGCCGCTGTTCAATGACCGCAGCCAGCTCGAGAACGCCGCAGGCCAGGTGGCTTACGAGGCAAAGTTGGCCGGCATGAGCCAGGTCGATACTGTGCTGGCGCGGCCGGACAACCAGGGCATGTTCGCGGTGCAGGGCCAGCTCGGCGATCCCGCCATGCATCGCACCTACGTGGACCTGTCGCAGGCGGTGAACCACAATCTGCAGGACAGCACGCGGCAGAGCCAGGCCCTGGACAACGAACTGTCGCAGCGACAGACCCAGGAACAGATGCAGACGCAGCAGTCGATGTCGCGCTGATGCTGGATGCAGCCGATCGCAGCCGGGACGGGCGCCTTCGGGCGCCCGTTCTGCGTTGACGCGCGAGTCTCGGTCAAGGCAACGCCCCTGCCCCGCGCTAGGATGCGTCCATGACCCCGGCCATCAACCTGCTCAAGCGCGAGAAGATCGCCCACACCGTGCGCAGCTATGTGCACGACGCCCACGCCGAATCGTATGGCGGCGAAGCCGTCGACAAGCTCGGCCTCGACCCGGCCCAGGTCTTCAAGACCCTGCTGGCAAGCACTGAAGCACATGAACTGCTGGTGGCGATCGTGCCGGTGGCCGGCCACCTGGACCTGAAGGCGCTGGCCGAAGCGGCCGGCTGCAAGAAGTGCGAGATGGCCGCCGCCGACGCCGCGCAGCGTGCGACCGGTTACCTGGTCGGCGGCATCAGCCCGCTGGGGCAGAAGAAGCGCCTGCGCACGTTCCTGGATGCCAGCGCGCAGGTGTTGCCCACGCTGCACGTCAGCGCCGGCCGCCGTGGCCTGGAAGTGGAACTGGCGCCGGCCGACCTGCTGCGCCTGACCGCCGGCCACTACGCTGCCATCGGCAAGGCACGCTGATGCGCTGGCCGTGGTCTGCGGCGCAGCCGCCCAGGCTGGAAGACGCGCAGGCCGATGTGCTGCTGCAGGACCTGCTGTCGCGCGACGCGACGCGCATCACCGACGCCGCCCGCATCGTCGCACGACTGTTCAGTGCACCGTCGCTGGACGCATTGGCCGCGCATGTGGACCTGATTGAACGCAGCTGCCACGGCATCACCCTCGGCGGCATGCTGATCAGCAACCAGGCGCATCTGGAGGCGGCCCTGAAACGGCTGCGTCACTGGCAGGCGCACGCAGGCTGCCTGTGCGCGCTCAATCCCGGCTACCCGTTCTTCGATCCGCGCCGCCTGATTGAACAAGGGCAGATGCAGCTGCTCGCGTTGCAGGAGGCCGAGGATGGTTGGGGCGATTGCCACAACGTTGCCTGCATGCACTGCGGCCAGCATTGGCAGGCCATCGACCGCGAGTACCACTACCCGTGGTGGGAATGGAAAGCTGCCTGAAGGCCAGGCAGCCAAGCATGGCGTGGCTCTACTGCGGTCCGTACACTCACGCGATGCGTGGATGACCAATATCGCTCACGGCCGCCAGTTCGCGTTGCTCTCCCAGAACTCGACAGAACGCCGGTAGGCCTCGCGGTCCAACGGCACGCCGGAACCGCCCTCTTCCACGCCCAGCGCATTGCGCATCATCGTGATCGGCGCCATCGGCACCTCTTCCGGCTCGGCGGTATAGATACAGCCGACGATGCCCCAGTCGGCCTCGATCGGCGAGCCTTCCTTCGCCAGCTGCTCGGCGCTGTACAGGATCACCACCAGATAGTTCGCACGCGGCGACTCCACGCCCTCGAACCAGCGCACCAGCACCGGCAGTTCGTCGCGATTGCGTGCCTCGTAACCACTGCGCAGCAGATGGCGGTTGGCCTCGGTGATCGGCACGGTCAGGCAGCGCGTGCTGGTCCAGTTCTCGTAGACGAACAGTTTGCAGAACGGCGCATAGCCGTCCAGTACCTTCATCGGCGCGTGCGCGTTGAGGTGCGCTTCGAACTGTTCGGCAGTGCAGTCCTGGATCGTGTTGCCACGCGGTACGCGCGGGAACAGGCGGGGACGGGCGAAATCGGTGAGAACGATGGACATGGCGCGGCGTGATCAGGGAATCCGCTGCACAGGGTACCTGCCCACGCGGCATGGAGGGCGGGATGCCGATGGTCACTGGCATCGGCACCCATGTTGGCGCACCCTGCAGGCGACCCCATGCAAGGATTGCCGGTTCATGGATGCACTACCCCGCTCCGCCCGTCGTCGCCGCTGGCCGCGCGTGCTGGCCGTGCTCCTGCTGGCCCCCCCTGTTGTTCACCGCCGCCCTGCTCTGGCCGCTGTCTGCACCACCGCTGCCCCACCCCGGCAACAGTCACGTGATCGTCAACGCACGCGTGGTGGACATCGCCCGCGGCCAGGCCAGCGAACCCACCACGGTGACCGTGCGCAACGGCACCATCACCGCCATCGGTGAAGACCCGCCGGAGACCACGTTGCCGGTTCTCGATGCGGGCGGACGCTGGCTGCTGCCCGGTTTCTGGGACATGCACACCCATGCACTGCAGCTGTCACCGCAACTGCAGTTTCCGTTGATGCTGGCCAACGGCATCACCGGTACCCGCGACATGATGGACTGCCCACAGGCCACCGATCCGCTGATCGCCTGCGTGGCCGACAAGCGCCGCTGGACCGCGCAGGCCATTGCCGGGCAGCAGGTTGCACCGCGCTTCGTACAGATCGCCAGCTTCTATTTTGAAGACCCGGCGCTGACGCCGGATGCAGCGGGCGAACGTGCACACGCGTACCGCGCACGCGGCGTCGATGCGTTCAAGGTCTACAACCGCCTTCGCGCCGAGACCTACCAGCGGCTGGCCAGCGAAGCGCGGCAGCTGCATCTGCCCCTGGTCGGACACCTGCCCAGGGCGGTCCCGCTGGAAGCCGCATTGCACGCGGGCCAGCGCAGCTTCGAGCACGGCCATCTGTTCGTGCGCCATTGCGTGGACAGTGCCGCCGCCTGGCGCGAAGGCTCGCTCGATGACGGGAACCCGACCGCGCTCGCCGAAGCCATGGTGGGTGACTACCAGCCCGCCCTCTGCGCCCAGGCGTTCGACCTGATGCAGGCCAGCGGTGCGGCGTTCGTACCGACCCATGTCACCCGCGAAGAGGATGCACGCGCGCGCGATCCGGCGTTCGTCGACGACCCGCGCCTGGCCTACCTGGATCCGCTCTCGCGCTGGGCATGGCGCGACGATCTGAAGGCCACCGTGGCGCGCTATCCCGGCGCGCGCGGCGAACAGGCGCTGAAGGCCTACTTCACCCATGGCCTGGCGCTCACCGGCGCCGCCCATCGGGCTGGCGTGACCGTACTGGTCGGCACCGATACCGGACTGGGTGGACTGCGTTACCACGACGAACTGCAGTGGCTGCGGCAGGCGGGGCTGAGCCAGGCCGACGTGCTGCGTGCGGCCACGCTGCAGGCCGCGCGTCATCTGCAGCTGCAGGCATCGCATGGCAGCGTCGAGGTCGGCCGGGCCGCCGACCTGGTGTTGCTCGATGGCGATCCGCTGCTGGACACCGGCAACACGCGCCGCATCCACGCCGTGCTGTTGGCCGGGCACTTGTACGACCGCCCGCGCCTGGACGCACTGTGGGCGTACGCCCGTGCACAGGCACGCTCGCCGGCGGTGATGGCGCGCCTGCTGTGGGGCTTCATCACCAGCCCGGTCAGCGCTGAGCTGTAGCAGCCTGTCCCGCGCGAGCGCCCGGCAGCGGCCACGCTTCCACATATTCGCGCACATCCATCTTGATGAAGCGATATACTGATCCACACCCGCCGCCGCCGCCCGTGCCATGACTGCCATCAGCTTCGAGTTCTATCCGCCCAAGACCGACGAGCAGCGCAGCCAGCTCGATCGCGCCGCAGCCAAGCTGAAGGACTACGGCCCCGAGTACGTGTCCTGTACCTTCGGCGCTGGTGGCTCGACGCTGAGCTATACCTCCGAGACCGTGCGCCATCTCAACCAGCACCATGGCTTCGAGGCCGCACCGCATCTGTCGTGTGTCGGCGGCACCCGCCAGGAAATCCGCGAACTGCTCAAGCTGTATCGCGCCATCGGCTGCCATCGCCTGGTCGCGCTGCGCGGCGACCTGCCCTCCGGCATGGGCTTCCCCGGCGACATGCGCTATGCCGCCGAGCTGATCGAGTTCATCCGCGCCGAACACGGCGATGCGTTCCGCATCGAGGTAGGTGCCTACCCGGAGACCCACCCACAGGCCTCCGATGCATTGGCCGACCTGAAGCACTTCAAGGCCAAGATCGATGCCGGCGCCGACGCGGCGATCACCCAGTATTTCTACAACCCGGATGCGTACTTCCACTTCGTCGATGCCGTGCGCCGGCTCGGCGTACAGGTACCGATCACGCCCGGCATCATGCCGATCGCCAACTTCAGCCAGCTGCGCCGTTTCTCCGAGCAGTGCGGTGCGGAGATCCCGCGCTGGATCAGCCGCAAGATGCAGGCCTATGGCGATGACGCCGAATCGGTGCGGGCGTTCGGTACCGAAGTGGTCGCCAGGCTGTGCCAGCGCCTGGTCGAGGGCGGCGCGCCGGGCCTGCACTTCTACACCCTGAACCTGGCCAAGCCGACCACGTCGGTGCTGAAGCTGCTGCACGGCTGAAAGCACGCCATGCCACCGCGATCGGCGCTACCCTGCGTCGATGAACCGGCTTTCCTTCCTGCTGTTGCTGCTGTCATTGTGCTCGGCATCGAGCGTTGTCCATGCGCAGTCCACGCGCTTGAACCGCTGCACCGATGCGCAGGGCCAGAGCGTGTATACCGACCGGCCCTGCGACAGCGTCGGCGCCCGATCACGATTGCCACCGCCCGCGCCCACCGGCAGCACCCTGCGGCGAGACACCCTGGGGGCGCGCTGCCCACGGCGCCTTAGCGAGCTGGTGGACGCGCTGCGCATCGGCATCCTCAGCAACGATGTGAACCGGTTGTCGTCGCTGTACCTGTGGGGCGCGGTCTCCGATGCCGGTGCGCAGCGCATCCTCGGTCAACTGGAATCGCTGGCGCGGCGGCCGCTGGTAGACGTGGTACCGGTGTATCCAGGACAGGGCCAGGACGCAGTGACTGACGAGGGTCAGGGCCCTGCTGCGCAGGGATCCGCCCCTGAGCCGACGGATGTTCGCCATCCGGTCGGACTGCGTCTGGAGCAGACCCTGCCAGGCAGCGTGGCGCGTGCCTCGACGGTGGTGGGATTACGGCGGCAGTACGGGTGTTTCTGGATCACGTTGTGATCGCAGGCATCCATCCACGCATGGCGTGGATCTACTGCCTCCCTTCCACGCCAGCACCGGGCGATGCCCGGCGACCGACGCGGCTTTACGCCGGCCACAACCCGCCAATCGCAGCGATACCCTGCCCACCGTGGCGACGGGCTTCGGCGATATGGCCGGCAACCATCCCACCCAACGCGTAGATCGGCAGCGACACCTGCGCGCGCAGCGCGGCGAAGGCCTCCCAGCCCAGCGGCACTGCCCCGGGGTGGCTGGCCGTGGCCTGCACCGGGCCGAGCACCACGAAGTCGCAGCCCAGCCGCTGCGCCGCCTGCAGCTGCTCCAGGTCGTGGCAGGACGCGGCGACAAGCTGCCCTTCCGGCAAGGGCCGTTCCTGCAGGTCCTGCAGCTGCTCGCTGCCCAGGTGCACACCCACGCCCAGTGCGCGTGCCAGCGCGACATCGCGGTTGACCAGCCATTGCACGCCGCGACGATGCGCGCGCACGGCCTGTTCGATCATTGCCTGCCGTTGCGGGTGTTCCGGTGGCAGGCGCAGCTGGATGCGCTGCTGGCCCGCCGCGACCGCGCGCTGCAGGCAGTCATGCCAGTGCTGCACGTCGCTGGCATCGTCAGCCGGCGCCGGCGTGATCAGGTAGCGGTCCGGTTGGCGCAGTGCGGCCACCACCGGCAGGTCGGCCGGCGGCATCGAATAGCGGCCCAGCTTGTCCTGCGCCACCCAGGTGATCGCCTGGCCTTCGCGGCCGCGCGGGGTGCCCTTCCAGCTGCGCACATGGCGCACTTCCAGGGTCAGGTGCTTGTCCGGATAGCGCTGCGGCACGTCCATCAGCCAGGGCCCGACATCGGCCTCGATGCCCAGCTCTTCGCGCAGTTCACGCGCCAGCGCCTGTTCGGAGGTCTCGCCGGATTCGCGCTTGCCGCCGGGGAACTCCCACAGGCCGGCCATGTCGCGGTTCTCGGTACGGCGGTTGAGCAGCACGCGGCCACGGGCGTCGGTGATGACGGCGGCCACGACGTGGATCGATCGGGTGGGGGAAGGCATGGGGGAAGCATGCCCAGAACAGTGCGGCCGGCGCAATCACGGATCCGGTGCAACTCCCCCGCAACAAACGAAAAGCCCCGCTTTCGCGGGGCTCTTCGGGATCAGCTCAGCTGGCCGTGGCAGTGCTTGTACTTCTTGCCACTGCCGCACGGGCACGGATCGTTGCGGCCGATCTTCGGCTCGTCGCGCTGCATCTGCGCGACGCCCTGCTGCGCAGCCTGCACCTGCGCGGCTTCCTCGTCGGCACTGTAGCCGCCCGCATCCTGGTGCTGGAACTGCGACTGGCTCAGGCGAGCCTGCGCCTGCTGCCGCTCGGCGGCCTCCAGGGCCTGCACTTCCTCGTCGCTGCGGATACGCACGCGGGCCAGCAGGGTCACCACTTCGCGCTTGACGTTCTCCAGCATGTCCGAGAACAGCTCGAAGGCTTCCTTCTTGTATTCCTGCTTGGGCTGTTTCTGCGCGTAACCACGCAGGTAGATGCCCTGGCGCAGGTAATCCATGCGCGCCAGGTGCTCCTTCCAGCTCTGGTCCAGCACGGTCAGCATCACGTGCTTCTCCAGCGCGCGCATGGTCTCTTCGCCCAGGCTGGCTTCCTTCTCGGCGAAGTGCTGGTTGACGCGCTCCTGGACCTTGCTGGCGATGGCCTCGGCGTCCAGTTCCTCATGCTGCTTGACCAGGTCGGTCAGCGACATCTGCAGGCCGAAGTCCGACTCCAGGGTCGCTTCCAGGCCACGCAGGTCCCACTGCTCGTCGATCGAGTTCGGCGGCACGAAGCGCGCAACGATGTCGAAGATCACGTCGTCACGGATGCCGTCGACGTTGTCCTTCACCGATTCGGCGTCCAGCAGCTCGTCGCGCTGGGCGTAGATCACCTTGCGCTGATCGTTGTTGACGTCGTCGAAGTCCAGCAGGTTCTTGCGGATGTCGAAGTTGTGGGCCTCGACCTTGCGCTGCGCCTTTTCGATCTGGCGGCTGACCAGGCGGTCCTCGATGACGTCGTCTTCCTTCATGCCCATCATGCGCATGGCCTTCTGCACCCAGTCGGAGGCGAAGATGCGCATCAGGTTGTCTTCCAGCGACAGGTAGAAACGGGACGAACCCGGGTCACCCTGGCGGCCCGAACGGCCACGCAGCTGGTTGTCGATACGACGCGATTCGTGGCGCTCGGTGCCGACGATGTGCAGGCCGCCGGCCGCCTTTACTGCCTCGTGGCGCTTCTGCCATTCGGCCTTGACCGCCGCCTTCTGCTCGTCGGTCGCGTCCTCGCCCAGGGCGTGGATCTCGGCTTCCAGCGAACCGCCCAGCACGATGTCGGTACCACGGCCGGCCATGTTGGTGGCGATGGTCACCGCGCCCGGACGGCCGGCGTTGGCGACGATGGTGGCTTCGCGGTCATGCTGCTTGGCGTTGAGCACTTCGTGCTTCACGCCGGCCTTGCTCAGGTGCTCGGACAGCATTTCCGAGGTTTCGATCGAGGTGGTACCCACCAGCACCGGCTGGCCGCGCTTGGCGCACTCTTCGATGTCGGCCAGCACCGCATTGAACTTGCCCTTGCGGTTGAGGAACACCTGGTCCGGGCTGTCCTTGCGGATGGTCGGGCGGTTGGTCGGGATCACCACCACTTCCAGGCCATAGATGCTCTGGAACTCGAACGCTTCGGTATCGGCCGTACCGGTCATGCCGGACAGCTTCTTGTACATGCGGAACAGGTTCTGGAAGGTGATGCTCGCCAGCGTCTGGTTCTCGCGCTGCACCGGCACGCCTTCCTTCGCTTCCACCGCCTGGTGCAGGCCATCGGACCAGCGGCGGCCGGCCAGGGTACGGCCGGTGAATTCGTCGACGATGACCACTTCGCCATCGCGCACGATGTAGTCAACGTCACGCTGGTAGATCGCGTGCGCGCGCAGGGCGGCGTTGAGGTGGTGCACCACGGTCAGGTTCTGCGCCGCGTACAGGCCTTCGGTCTCGCCATCGAGGATGCCGGCCTCGACCAGCAGCTGCTCGGCATGCTCCATGCCCGCTTCGGACAGGTGCACCTGCTTGCCCTTCTCGTCGACCCAGAAATCGCCTTCGCCGTCTTCCGCTTCCTGCTTGACCAGGTGCGGCACGACACGGTTGACGCGGATGTACAGCTCCGGGGAATCATCGGCCGGACCGGAGATGATCAGCGGGGTGCGCGCTTCGTCGATCAGGATGGAGTCGACTTCGTCGACGATGGCGTAGTGCAGGCCACGCTGGTAGCGGTCGGCCTTGGACAGCGCCATGTTGTCGCGCAGGTAGTCGAAACCGAATTCGTTGTTGGTGCCGTAGGTGATGTCCGCAGCGTAGGCTTCGCGCTTGTCGCTGTGCGGCATGCCCGGGTACACCACGCCCACGCTCAGGCCCAGCCAGTTGTACAGCTTGCCCATCTGCGCGGCGTCGCGGCGGGCCAGGTAGTCGTTCACGGTGACCACGTGCACGCCCTTGCCTTCCAGCGCGTTGAGGTACACCGGCAGGGTCGCCACCAGGGTCTTGCCTTCACCGGTGCGCATTTCTGCGATCTTGCCCAGGTGAAGCACCATGCCGCCGATCAGCTGCACGTCGTAGTGGCGCATGCCCAGCACGCGGCGACCGGCTTCGCGGCAGACCGCGAACGCTTCCGGCAGCACCTTGTCCAGGGCTTCACCGCCAGCAATGCGCTGCTTGAACTCCGGCGTCTTGGCCTGAAGCTGCTCGTCGGACAGCTTCTCGATCTCCGGCTCCAGCGCATTGATCTTGGCGACGATGCGGTTGAGCTGGCGCAGCTGTCGTTCGTTACGACTGCCAAATACGCGGGTAAGCAGGCTGTTGATCATTGAAGGAACCGGGTTGGATGGACACGACGCCCGGCCTCCCCCTGGGGATCCGTCCGCCGCAAACGAAACAGGGCGCCTGGCGCCCTGTCGATGGCAACACCCATTGTAGCTTGGGACGGCCGCAAGGGG